>NZ_JBHXFA010000059.1:0-39807 GCF_042724175.1 Streptomyces sp. NPDC127084 | reverse complement strand
GCCCCTGCGTCCGGGACTCGGAGGTGCTCAGCCGGCGGTGGTCACCGCCGCCGTCACACTCCCGGGTCGGGGTCGTCGCCGACCGGCGTCGTGGTGGTGGTACTGCACTCCGGGGCGCCGGGGCAGTTGCTGTTCGGTGCGGTGACGGTGACGTTGTTGACCAGATTGTCGTCGGGCTCGACGGTCACCGAGTAGGTGATCGTCGCGGCCTGGCCCGGCTGGAGGTCGCCGAGCCAGATGATCTTCGGCGCCTCGTAGGTCACCCCGCCCGTGGACGCCTGTGCGTCGTTGTTGTACGTGGCGTTGTCGACCACGTCGGACAGGTCGTCCTCGGCCCGGACTCCGGTGGCCGGGTTGGCGCTGGTGTTGGTGACCGTGAGGGTGTACGTGACCGTACGGCCGCCCACGACGTCCCGGACGACGGCGGTCTTGCCGACCTCAAGCGTGGACGGGGCGGGCGGCGCCGCGTTGGGCGTGTTGGTGAACGTGCAGAGCACGGCCACACCGCGGCTGTCGCCGGACGCCGGGACGGTGTACTGGAACGAGCTGCCGGAGCCCTCGGCCAGCAGCGCGTTGCCGTGTGCGGTGTCCACGCACTCGTAGGTGGTGGTGTAGTCCCCCGGGTCGGTGCCGGCCGCCGGTTCCTGGGTGAAGGTATAGGTCGCGCCCACGACACCCGGCAGCGGTCCCGCCATCTCGTCCGGAGTGTTCTGCGGGCCGGTGTCCGAGCCGGTCGTGGTCCCGGAGTTACCGGAGGTGATGCCGTTTCCGGTGATGGTCACCGTGAACTGGTCGTTCGGCTCGACGCGCCCGGGGATGTCCACCAGGGAGGTGACGTTGGGCCCGTACGAGCAGTTGCCCGCGTCGACCGGCGTCGGGTCCTTGTCGGCCGGGGCGGTCATCTGCGTGCTGGAGACCAGCGCTCCGCTGTTGGGGTTGATCTTGAACAGTTCGCCGGCCGGGGTCACACGGGCCCTGGTCGTGTACAGGTAGCCGTCCGCGCCGAGGGTGACGCCGTACGCGGCGCCGTTGGGAAGGTCGGCGAGCAGGTCCGCCGTCAGGGCGATGTTGTCCGGGGTGGTGGGCAGCTCCTCGTTGACACGCACCATCGCCGAGTTGATCCCGCCCGTGGCGAGGTTCTCCGGGGTCGAGATCACCATGTAGAGGTTGCCCGCGGAGTCGAAGACCATGTCGCCGGAACTGCCGTTGAACCGGGGGTCGGTCAGCGTGCCGACGGCGCCGACGCTGACGTTGTTCGCGGTGTCGAACGCGTAGATGACGTGGGTGGTCGGGCGGTCGGCGTCGGCCGGGTTCTCCGCGGAGTGGGAGTAGTAGAACCAGCCGTTGGTCGGATTGATCGCCCCGCGTACGGTCTCCCGTGCCTTCCCGTTGCTCACCTTGCCCGCACCGGGGAACGCGGTGGTGGTGTTGGTGTTCAGGTCGAGCCGGAGCACGGTCTGCGTTCCGGTCCCGGCGTCCTCCTCCTCGGACACCGCCCAGGCGACCGTGCCGCCCGGCAGCATCGCGAGCCCGTTGACCGCGACCCCGGCGGCAGCGGTGAAGTTCCCGATCTCGGTCCGTACGCCTGAGCCCAGGTTCACCTGCTGCACCGACGTGCCCTCGGAACGACCCTTGGGCCCGGCGAGGATGTAGGCGTTCTGTGCGAGGCAGTCGGCGGGCACTGCGCGAGTGGTGGCGCTCTGCCCGGCGGCCGCGTGGGCGGCTCCGGCTGTCATCCCGGCTGCCATCGCGGACGGCATGCCGCCGGCCACCTGGAGCAGAACCGCACACGCCGCTGCGGCGACCAGTCGAGACGCGGTTCGCCTGCGGGCCACGGTGCGGGTTTGTAGTGTCATCAGACTGGAGCTCCGTTCGGTACCAGATCGATCGTCCGCTGATCGCCGAAGAACCAAGCTGTGCGCGGGTTATCCGGCCGGAAAGATCATGAACGGACAAGTCAACTCAATGCGTCAAAACACGCTGATGACGCAAACCAGGCATATTTCTCATTTCGCTTGGCGGGGTTCCGTCATTGCAGGTCAGGCCGCTGGTGACGGGTCGGCATATCCCCCAACCGGACGCCGCCGCACGGGCCATGGCGGCGCCTGTCGTCCCCGCCCCGCCGTCAGGGTGACCCGTCGGGTGGTCGTTCAGTACGATCAAAATCGCGGCGGTTTGGGTGTGTTGGGCAGAATGGCGCGAGAAGAACCGATGGGCGGACATAGCCCACGCGATGTCCGCCCATCGGTGTCTGCCGATCCCGTGTTGGTGGAGCAGGTGATGCCGTACTAGGAGGCGGGTTCCCGCGCGATGCGCCGGAGCGTCTCAAGGCCGTTGCCGCAGTGCTTGAGGGCACTGCGTCGAAGTCGTCCACGCGGTGATAGGCGAGTCCGCCCTCGTTGCGCGCCCTCTTGTCCTGTGGGTAGGCGTCACCCCGTTCGATCAGCACCGTCAGTCGTCCAGGGAGCGCCGCAGCCCGAACTCCCATGCCTGCTCGCCCCCGCCCGACTCGCCCACGGTGCCGGGGTGGTCGTCCCCGCCGGTGCCGAGCCTCTCGTCGAGCTTGCGTGCGAGGCCGAGCTGTATCCGCCGGGTGCCCGCCTCAAGCTGCCCGATGAACGTGGGGCTCACATGAAGGAGATCACCGAGCTCGCGCTGACTGAGCCCCGCGCTCACGGAGATGTCTCAACTCCGTGCCGATCAGGGCCCGAGGCGAAGCGAACGGGTCGAGGCACTTCGGACCAGGCATGTCAACTCCCTGTCACGCAGCCGGGGTTGTTTGGGCGCCAATACTGGCCAGGCTAGCCCTCCGGCCGCCACGCTGTGTACAGAAAGCGAACACTCAGAGTGGAGGTATCCGATGGCCGTCCCACCGGCAGACAGAATCCGCGCCGCGGAAGAGGTCATCGCCCAGCTCAGGGCCGAACTCGACTCGAAGGGAGTGACCCTGCCGTCCATCCGGGTGGACCTGCTGTCGCTCACCAGCGAGGAAGGCGGCTACCCGCTGGTCGACCTGGGCCGCTGCAACCTGGACACGGCACTGCGCCTCGCGGCCGTCCTGCACGAGGTCCGCTGATGGACGCTCTCCCTCCGCCACCCAGACCCGTCCCCAACCCCCACCCCGCCCCGAGCCACCGCCGCGGCGACTTCGCCGTCGACTCCCGCGATGGCCGCATCGGCCGCGTCATGGACGCCGAAGGCCCCTATGTCCAGCTCCGCCCCCCGGGCGGCGGCCGGGAATGGGACTGCCCGCCCGAGTCCCTGCGGTCGGCGACACCGGGGGAGGTGCTGCGGGCGCGCGTCAGGGAGATCAACTGGGAGGGTCGCCTGCCGTGACCCTGTCCGGCGGTCGTGCGGCCTCGGGGGAGCCGCCGCACTGGAATCTGTGAGGTTCAGGGTTTGCTGGCGGTCAAGGGGCAGCACCGCTGTGCCTCCATTGCCGATGTGCTGATCGCTGCTATCGCCGAGCGGCACGGGGTGTCCGTTCTGCACTACGACGCTGACTTCGACACCATTGCGGGCGTCACAGGGCAACCGGTCGAGTGGGTGGTAGAGCCGGGCACTGTTCCGTGAACGCCAGGGCCGACTGCTGCCGTCCGTAAGCGTGCTTACGCCGAGCCCGCTTAAGTCCGGCCGCACACGCGGGGAGCGATCAGCTCCAGTGCCTCCTCCCAGCGGAAGCCGCCGGCCCCGCCGTCCGCCTTCGGCAGGTGCGGTTCATGGGAGCCGATGAGGACTCCCATCTCGCGCAACCTGTCCAGGCTCTGCCGGTATGCCGGGTGGGCGGCCTGGGCGGAGTTGAGGTAGGGCAGGGCGGCGGTGGGGATGCCGAAGCCGTATGCCTCGCACAGGATGCCGAGTGCCAGGGTGTCGGAGATCCCTGCCGCCCACTTGTTGATCGTGTTGAACGTGGCAGGAGCGACGACGATCGCGTCAGCGGGCGGGAGCGGGCGCGGGTCGCCCGGGGAGCGCCAGGCGGAGCGGATCGGGAAACCGGTCTGGGACTCGACGGCTTGGGCGTCTATGAACTTCAGCCCCTGCGGAGTGGCGACGACACCCACATCCCACTGCCGTCCCTGCGCGGCGCTGATCAGCTTGCCGACATCGCCCGCGATGCCGGACGCGCACACGACCACGTAAAGGAACGGCTTCTTGGTCCGGCGGCTTGGCTGATCACTCACGCGGGCTCCCAGGTGGCGGCTGACGGGGTGCGGTTCAGGCGGCAGCGTACGGTGGGCGGCCCGCCGAGCTCGTACCCCACTCACGGTCATGTGACCTCGTGCCGCTTGCGTATCGGTTTCATCAGGTGTCCTCGGTGCCCTCCGGTAGAGTTTCCTTCCCGTTGTGCCATGACAGGAAAGAGGAGGTGAGACCCGTTACCGCTGTTGCAAGCCGGGTGCCCGCCTCCGTGCCGCCGCCACTGTCGTCGTAGGCGGTTGAGGGAGCCCCGCTCGGTATTCCGAAAGGCTTCTGCCACCGTGTCACTCACCGCTGTTCCCGGGTCTTCCACCGACGTGTCCACCGCCGCAGCCGCTGTCACCGCCCGGCTGCGTGCCGCGGGCTGTGTCTTCCCCGAAGACGAGGCGGCGTTGCTCCTCTCCACCGCCCGCACCTCCGCCGAACTCACCGCCATGGTCGAACGGCGCGCCGACGGCCATCCGCTGGAACACGTCCTCGGCTGGGCCGAGTTCAGCGGGTTGCGGATCGGCGTGGAACCCGGGGTGTTCGTGCCCCGGCGCCGTACAGAGTTCCTCGTGCGGCAGGCACTCGACGCCCGTCCGGAGGCGACCCTCGTCGTGGATCTCTGCTGCGGTACGGGTGCGGTGGGGGCCGCGCTCGCGGCCGGTCTGGGCGGGGAGGTGGCGCTGTACGCAGCCGACGTCGACCCGGCGGCGGTGCGGTGCGCCCGGCGCAACGTGGAGGCGTACGGCGGGCGGGTGTACGAGGGGGACCTCTTCGCGCCGCTGCCCGGTGAACTGCGCGGGCGGATCGGCATCCTGGCCGCGAACGTCCCCTACGTACCCACGGGGGATGTCGAACTGCTGCCTGCCGAAGCCCGGATACACGAGCCGCTGGTCGCGCTGGACGGCGGAGTCGACGGGCTCGACGTGCTGCGGCGGGTGACTGCCCAGGCGAGGTCGTGGCTGGCGCCGGGCGGCTGTCTGCTGTTCGAGACGAGCGAACGGCAGGCGGCGGCAGCGGTCGAGGCGGTGGAGCGCGGTGGGCTGGTGCCGAGGGTCGCCACATCGGATGAGTGGTATGCGACCGTCGTGATCGGTTCGCGGTCCGCAAGGTCCTGCGGAGATACGGCCTCTGGCGACCCACGCAGCCCGACTACCTCTACATCATCGGCGGTCGTGTGAACTTCAACAGGATCGACGACTGGATTAGGTTCGCGCATTCGGCGGGGCCGACCCATTCGGGTTTCCAGGGGTCGGTCCTCCGGCGTACCGCCGCCGCCCCGCCATTGGCCCAGCGGAAGAGGCTCCAAGTGGACCTGGAGAAGAGGGCCATTGAGCTCGTAGCGTCGTCGGGTGACAAGGATCCGCCTACTTCCGCCCGCAGGTCCGGCCGCCCGCCGGCTTGTGCTCGCACAGCTCGTCAGCTCACTCGGTGACGGAGCCTTCTACACCACATCCGCGCTCTACTTCTCCCATGTCGTCGGCCTCTCCCCGGCACGGATCGGCCTCGGCCTCACCCTCGCCTGGGCGTTCGGCGCGGTGGCCGGGGTGCCGCTCGGGAGGCTCGCCGACCGGTGGGGGCCACGGGGGACGGCGGTCCTGCTGGCGCTCGCGACCAGTGCGTCGGTCGGGGCGTTCCTCGTGGTGCGGTCCTTCGGGCCGTTCCTCGTCGCCGCCTGCTGCTACGCGGCTGCCGTGTCCGGGCTCGCGGCGGCGCGGCAGGCGCTGCTCGCCGGGCTCGTGTCGAAGCGGGAGCGGACGGCCGTGCTCGCGCATCTCCAGTCCAGGCTGAACGCGGGGCTCGCCCTGGGCGCCGGGGTCGGCGGGCTGGCGCTGTGGTCGGGGAGCCGCGGGGTGTATCTCGCGGTGTTCGCGATGGACGCGGTGAGTTTCGCGGTGTGCGCGCTGGTGCTGGCGCGGTTGCCGGTCGTGCGGGGCAGCGGGGTGCCCGTCGCGGGGGACGGCGGAACTGCGGGCGGCGGTCCCTCGCGGAGTGTGCTGCGGGACCGGCCGTACGTCGTCGTCACGCTGCTCAACTCCGTGCTGCTGCTGCGGATGCCGCTGCTCAGCCTCGGCATCCCGCTCTGGATCAGCGAGCGGACCGAGGCGCCGGAGTGGGTGGCGTCGGCGCTGTTCGTCCTCAACACCCTGGGAGTGGCGGCGTTCCAGGTCAGGGCGGCCCGGGGCGTGCACTCGACGGCCACGGCCGTGGCCGCGGTGCGGTGGTCCGGGCTGGTGCTGTTCGCCTCGTGCGCGGTCTTCGCGTTGTCGGGTGTGGCTCTGCCGGTGTGGGCGGCGGTCGCGGTGCTCGCCGCCGGCGCGGTGCTGCATCTCGCCGGGGAGATGCGGCATTCGGCCGGGTCGTGGCAGATCAGCTTCGACCTGGCCCCGGCCGGACGCACAGGGGAGTACCAGGGCTTCTTCGGTACGGGCCTGACCCTGGCCCGTACCGCGGGGCCCCTGGTGCTGACGGTGCTGCTGGTCGGCTGGGGTGTGCCCGGCTGGTTCCTGCTGGGCGGGCTGTTCGTGGTGGCGTCGCTGGGGCTCGGGTACACCGTGCGCTGGGCGGAGCCCTGCGGCGCCGTGCTGCCGGAGGAACCACGTCTGAATGTCGCCCGGCAGCGAGCGGGTGCGGGCCGAGGCGACCCACGGGGTCCGCGATCGGCCTGACGCGGCCGACCGCGGCCGGGGCCGCCACGGGCTCGGACCGTCAGGCCACCGCGGTGAGCTGCCGCTCCTCGCGCGGTACGAAACGCACCCGGGGGCGGCCCTGCCGCAGGTCCACACGCATCCGGAGGCCGCCGACCCGGATCAGGACCAGGCCGATCGCCGCCGCGGCGACCAGGGAGACCGCGCCGCCCGTGGCGAAGCCGGTGCGGGCGCCGTAGGTGTCGGTGATCCAGCCGACGAAGGGTGCGCCCAGCGGCGTACCGCCGAAGAAGACCATCATGTACAGGCTCATCACACGGCCGCGCATCGCCGGGTCGGTGGCAAGCTGCACCGAGGAGTTCGCGGTGACGTTGACCGTCAGACCGACCATGCCCAGCGGTACGAGCAGCAGCGCGAACATCCAGAAGGACGGCGAGAGGGCCGCGACGATCTCCAGCGCTCCGAACAGCACCGCCGCGCCGACCAGCATCCGCAGCCGGGACGAGCCGCGGCGGGCGGACAGCAGGGCTCCCGCCAGCGAACCGGTCGCCATCAGGGTGTTGAGCAGGCCGTAGCTGCCCGGGCCGACGTGGAAGACCTGGTCGGCGAAGGCCGTCAGCCAGATCGGGAAGTTGAACGCGAAGGTGCCGACGAAGCCGATCAGCACGATCGGCCAGACCAGCTCGGGCCGCCCTGCGACGTACTTCAGCCCTTCGCGGAGCTGGCCCTTGCCGCGCGGGGCGCGCTCGACCCTGTGCAGCTCGCTGCTGCGCATGCGTAGCAGCGCGACCACGGGGGCCAGGAAGAACAGTCCGTTCAGCAGGAACGCCAAGCCGCTGCCGACCGCGCTGATCAGGGCACCGGCGACAGCCGGGCCGACCAGCCGGGCCGACTGGAAGTTCGCGGAGTTCAGGCTGACGGCGTTGGGGATCTGGTCCGGGCCGACCATCTCGGAGACGAAGGTCTGCCGGGTCGGGTTGTCGATCACCGTGACCATGCCGAGCAGGAACGCGATCAGGTACACATGCCAGACCTGCACCTGTCCCGAGAGGGTGAGCACGGCGAGTGCGACCCCGCACAGGCCGAGCGCGGTCTGGGTGAGGAGCAGGATGTTGCGCTTCGGGTAGCGGTCGGCGATGACGCCGCCGTAGAGGCCGAAGAGCAGCATCGGCAGGAACTGGAGAGCCGTCGTGATGCCGACGGCGGCGGCGGAGCCGGTGAGGCTGAGAACGAGCCAGTCCTGAGTGATACGGGCCATCCAGGTGCCCGTGTTGGAGACGATGGCTCCGGTGAAGAACAGCCGGTAGTTGCGGATCCCGAGAGACGAGAAGGTCGTGCGCTTTCCCGTGCCCTCAGGGGTCGGCTCCG
Organism: Streptomyces sp. NPDC127084; assembly: GCF_042724175.1. Classification (NCBI taxonomy): domain Bacteria; kingdom Bacillati; phylum Actinomycetota; class Actinomycetes; order Kitasatosporales; family Streptomycetaceae; genus Streptomyces; species Streptomyces sp. NPDC127084. Next base: position 31,609 of record NZ_JBHXFA010000059.1, on the reverse strand, counting down.
GGACGGGGTTCGGGTTCGGGTTGCGGTCGGGGGTCGGTCCGGGTGCGGAGTCTGCTCCGTGTCCCGTACTCAAAAGGGCTCGCCTCCTTGCGCCGATCGGGTGAAGGCCCGGGGGTTCGATCGGCTGATCAGCCCCCGGTCGGGGGGGTCGGGGTCAGATGTGCCAGCTTCTCCAGTACAGGGGCCGCAGCGCGCAGCTTGGCCCACTCGTCCTCGTCCAGACCCTCGGCGAGGGACGCCAGCCAGACGTTCCGCTTGCGGCGGCTCTCTTCGAGCATGGCCTCGGCCCGCTCGGTCTGGCTGACCACCTTCTGCCTGCGGTCATCGGGGTGCGGCTCCAGCCGGACGAGTCCCTTGGACTCCAGCAGTGCCACGATGCGCGTCATCGACGGCGGCTGCACATGCTCTTTGCGGGCCAGCTCACCGGGGGTGGCGGAACCGCAGCGGGCCAGGGTGCCGAGCACGGACATCTCGGTGGGGCTCAGCGACTCGTCGACGCGCTGATGCTTCAGGCGCCGGCCCAGCCGCATCACGGCGGAGCGGAGTGAGTCCACCGCGGCGGCGTCGATCGCGGCGTCCGCCGGGGTGGCGTCGGCCGCGGTGGTGTCCACCGCGGGACGGGAAAGGTCAGGCATGTTCCTTAGCGTAACTCATTACGTAGCCTAAATACCAACCGGTTTCCCGGTGGCGCCGCAGGTGTGCGAAGCGTCACCCGAATGGGTGATCCGGGGCCGGAAAGTGACGCGCCGAGCGGTTCCGGCCAGCGACCCTGGCCGACATGGCATCGACAGTGCTCAGCCTGCGAATGGACGAGGAACTGCTCGCCCGGCTCCGGAATCATGCCGCCAAACGCGGCATGAGCGTCCAGGACTACGTGGTCCGGACGCTCATGCGCGATGACTTCGACGAACGCTTCAAGGCGTCGGTCGACGAGACGGAGAGGTTCTACGGCCCCGGGTCGCGGGGGCGGCGGGGGTCCATGGCGGGCCCGGGCGCTGAGTGATCTGGTGGGTGTGACTCGTGACCTACGTGAGGCCCAGCACTTACGTGAGGCCCAGCGCGGGCATCGCGTAGTAGAAGACGAACACCGCCGAGACGACGTACATCGCCGCCGGCACCTCACGGCCGCGCCCTGCCGCCAGTCGCAGCACGGTGAAGGCGATGAAGCCGATGCCGATGCCGTTGGTGATCGAGTACGTGAACGGCATCATCACCATGGCCAGGAACGCGGGCACCGCGATCGTGTAGTCGCTCCAGTCGATGTCCCTGACCGAACCCGCCAGGATCAGGAAGCCGACCGCAAGCAGGGCCGGTGTCGCCGCCTGGGACGGGACCATCGTCGCGAGCGGGGTGAGGAACAGCGCCACCGCGAACAGCGCGCCGGTGACGACGGACGCGAGCCCCGTGCGGGCGCCCTCGCCGACGCCCGCCGTGGACTCCACGAAGCAGGTGTTGGCGGAGGACGAGGTCGCCCCGCCCGCCGCGACGGCGATGCCGTCCACGATCAGGACCTTGTTGATCCCGGGGAACTCGCCCTTCTCGTCCATCAGCTTCGCCTCGTCGCCGACGCCGAGGATCGTGCCCATCGCGTCGAAGAAGCAGGACAGCAGCACGGTGAAGACGAAGAGCGCGCCTGTCAGTAGGCCGACCTTCTCGAAACCACCGAAAAGGCTGACCTGTCCCAGAAGGCCGAAGTCAGGTGTCGCCACCGGGTTCCCCGGCCACTCGGGAACGGTGAGGCCCCACGCCCCGCCCGGCAGGTTCGCGACCAGTTGGATCACGACGGCGAAGCCGGTCATCGCGACGATCGAGATCAGGATGGCGCCGGGCACCTTGCGGATCATCAGCGCGAGGGTGAGCAGTGTGCCCAGGACGAAAACCAGTACCGGCCAGCCGCCGAGGTGGCCGGTGAGGCCGAGCTGGAGCGGGACGGTGGTGTGGGCGGCGTCCGGGATGCGGGAGACGAAGCCCGAGTCGACCAGGCCGATCAGCATGATGAACAGGCCGATGCCGATGGCGATGCCCTTGCGCAGGCCGAGCGGCACGGCGTTCATCACGCGCTCCCGCAGGCCGGTCGCCACCAGCAGCATCACGATCAGACCGGCGAGCACCACCATGCCCATGGCGTCGGGCCAGCTCATCCGGGGGGCGAGCTGGAGCGCGACGACGGTGTTCACGCCGAGCCCGGCGGCCAGCGCGATCGGGACATTGCCGATGACGCCCATGAGCAGTGTGGTGAGGGCCGCGGTGAGCACGGTGGCGGTGACCAGTTGGCCGCTGTCGAGCTGGTGCCCGTACATGTCCTTGGCGCTGCCGAGGATGATCGGGTTCAGGACGATGATGTAGGCCATCGCGAAGAAGGTGGCGAAACCGCCGCGGAACTCGCGGGAGATCGTGGAGCCCCGCTCGGAGATCTTGAAGAAGCGGTCGAACGGGCCGTGTGGGGCGCCGGGGCTACCGGACTTCGCCTGGGTGTTCGGGGTGTCCGGGTTGTCTGCGGGGGCGGTGGTGGCCGTGGGGGACGTGCGGGACATGCGGGACCTCATGAAAGGGGTGCTTGCCGGTCCTCGCATGCTTCCTCGGAAGTCCTTGGATGTTCATACGAAGGATTCGGGCCGGACACAAACCGCTTCAGTATGAACGTATAAGAGTGAGAGCGGTATCTCCGCGCGTAGACCCTCGTAGTAGAGCCTCGACGTCCGGCGCCGGGGGCCGGCTGAGCGCTTGGAGCAGCCCCCTACACTGACCGCATGGCGAAGTGGACCCCCAGGCACGAGGCACCCGAGCCCCTTGAAGGGCCCGTCGTCGCCACCATCACCGGCGGCACGATCATCTGGTTCGTCCTGTTCCTCGTGCAGGTCCCCTTCTACGGCTGGTTCGCGGACCGCGGGCTGACCTGGTGGGTGTGGACCTGCCTGGCCGGAGGCGGACTCGGCCTGATCGGCGTCTGGTACGTACGGAAGCGGGACGCGGCGATCAAGCGTGCGCAGGCAACCGCCGTCGAGGATGGGCACCCGGCGGCCTGAATTCCGGTCCGGGCCCGGACCGATTCCGTCCTGATCCTTTTCGAGCCCCCGCCTGACCCTGGCCTGATTCAGACGTTCTCGGCGGGTGGACCCGCCCGTCCCGCCGTACCGTCGAGAGCATGACGCAACGGGCTGGGAGCGACGGCGGCCCCGAGCCCGCCACAGGCCAGGGCCGGGCGCTCATCGACGCGGGGGCTGAACTCGACCCCGTACACCCCGTCAAACCGCCCGTCCGCCACCGCCCGGGCGGGCTCAGCGCCGCCGAGGTGGCCGAACGGGTCGCGCGCGGCGAGGTCAACGACGTACCGCTGCGCAGCAGCCGTTCCACCGCGGACATCATCCGCGGCAATGTCTTCACCCGCTTCAACGCCCTGATCGGTGTGCTGTGGGTGATCATGTTCATCGTCGCGCCGTTCCAGGACACCCTGTTCGGCTTCGTGATCGTCGCCAACACCGGCATCGGCATCATCCAGGAGCTGCGGGCCAAGAAGACCCTGGACGGGCTCGCCGTCATCGGTGAGGCGAAACCCACCGTGCGGCGCGACGGGGTCGCCGCCGAGGTGTCCACATCCGCGATCGTGCTCGGGGACCTCGTCGAACTCGGACCGGGCGACAAGGTCGTGGTCGACGGCGAGGTGGCCGAGGCGGACAACCTGGAAGTGGACGAGTCCCTGCTGACCGGTGAGGCGGACCCGGTGCTCAAGCGGCGCGGCGACCAAGTGATGTCCGGCAGCTTCGTGGTGGCCGGTGGCGGTGCCTTCACCGCCACCAAGGTGGGCCGGCAGGCGTACGCGGCGCAGCTCGCCGAGGAGGCCTCGCGGTTCACACTGGTCAGCTCGGAGCTCCGGTCCGGTATCTCCACCATCCTCAAGTACGTGACGTGGATGATGGTCCCGACCGCGATCGGTCTGATCATCAGCCAGCTTCTGGTGAAGGGCGACAACCTCAAGGACGCGATCGCCCGGACGGTCGGCGGGATCGTCCCGATGATCCCCGAGGGCCTGGTGCTGCTCACCTCGGTGGCCTTCGCGATCGGGGTCATCAGGCTCGGCCGCAAGCAGTGCCTCGTCCAGGAACTACCCGCGATCGAGGGTCTCGCGCGGGTCAATGTCGTCTGCCTCGACAAGACCGGCACGCTGACCGAGGGCGGAATGGACGTCACCGAGTTGCGCGTCCTCGCAGGTTTCGACGCCGCCTACGTACACAAGGTGCTCGGTGCGCTCGGGGAGTCGGATCCCCGGCCCAACGCCTCGCTCCAGGCGATCATCAAGGAGTATCCGGACAGCGACGACTGGCGCTGTACGCGTTCGCTGCCGTTCTCGTCCGCCCGCAAGTACAGCGGTGCCGCCTTCAGCGAGGGCGACGGCCAGAGCTCCGCCTGGCTGCTGGGCGCCCCCGATGTGCTGCTGGCGCCGGACACCCCCGTGCTCGCGGATGCCGACGCGCTCAACGAGAAGGGGCTGCGGGTGCTGCTGCTCGCCCGCGTCGCCCGTGAGACGGACGGAGTGCATGGGCCGGACGCGCTGGACGCCCCCGATGTCGCCGCGGGTGCCAGCCCCGCCGCCCTGGTCGTCCTGGAACAGCGACTGCGGCCCGACGCCGCCGACACCCTCGCGTACTTCGAGGAGCAGGAGGTCGCGGCGAAGGTCATCTCCGGCGACAACGCCGTGTCGGTGGGCGCGGTCGCCGGGAAGCTCGGGCTGCCCGGCGCGGAGCAGACCGTGGACGCCCGCCGCCTCCCCGCCGACCGGGACGCCATGGCCGCCGAGCTCGACGCGCACGCGGTCTTCGGCCGGGTCACCCCGAGGCAGAAGCGGGACATGGTCGGCGCGCTCCAGTCCCGGGGCCACAACGTGGCCATGACGGGCGACGGCGTCAACGACGTACTCGCGCTCAAGGACGCCGACATCGGGGTCTCGATGGGGTCGGGCTCGGAGGCCACCAAGGCGGTCGCCCAGATCGTTCTGCTCAACAACAGCTTCGCCACCCTGCCATCGGTGGTCGCCGAAGGCCGCCGGGTCATCGGCAACATCACGCGTGTGGCGACCCTCTTCCTCACGAAGACGGTCTACTCGGTGCTGCTGGCGGTCCTGGTGGTCTGCTGGCGGGTGGAGTACCCCTTCTTGCCCCGCCATCTGACGCTGCTGTCCACCCTCACCATCGGCGTACCGGCCTTCTTCCTCGCCCTCGCGCCCAACAAGGAGCGGGCCAAGCCGCACTTCGTACGACTCGTCATGCGGTACGCGATCCCCGCCGGCGTCATCGCCGCGGTGGCCACGTTCCTCACGTACCAGCTCGCCCGCTCCCACTACAGCGGCCCCGGCGCCCTGAAGGCGGAGACCAGCGTGGCCACGCTGACCCTGTTCCTGGTCGCGCTGTGGGTCCTGGCGATCATCGCCCGCCCCTACACCTTGTGGCGGCTCGGGCTCGTGCTGGCGATGGGATTCGGGTTCCTTGTGGTGCTTGTGGTGCCCTGGCTCCAGGACTTCTTCGCGTTGAAGCTGGTGGGGACCACGATGCCCTGGGCGGCGGTGGGGATCGCGGTGGCGGCGGCGGTGGTGCTGGAGGTCGCGTGGCGGTGGGTGGACCGGCGCTTCCCCGCGTGAAGGGGCGCGGTTGGCCCGGCGCCCCCGGCCCCTCAGGTGGTGGCCCCGCCGGATCGCCGCTGATCATGGCGCAGCAGCGCGCGGGAAGCTTCGACCTCCTCTCGGGACAGTGCCCCGCCGTTCCTCTCGAACTCGGCGACGATCTCCCGCAGCTTGTCCATGGCGGCGCGTTGCTCGTGGCCTTCGGTGAGGTCCATGTGCCGCTCCCGGGCCGCCCCGGCTTCGCCGCCGTGGACGAGCTGACCGTCGGCGATCTCGACGGCACGTATGCCCGGCGGGACATGGAGCAGCTCGGCGTAGTGCCGCAGGCGTTCGTAGACAGCCCCGCTCATGGCTCCACGATAGGGCCCCTGCGTGCCGCCCCGTCCCGCCCTGCCGTAACTCCGTCCGCTCAGTCGAACCAGCGGTCCCGCGCCAGCTCCTCCGTCCGGGACGGGTCCTCCAGCAGCGCCGCCACCTCGAAGCGGCGCGGCCACTGGCCCGCCGCCCAGGCCAGGCCCGCGGCGACGCCCTCCAGGGTGGCGGCGTGGATGACGCCGTCAGGGGTGCGGCGCCAGTCGAGTTCGATGCCCCCGGCGAGCAGCTCCTCGTGCTCGACGTACGAGCGCGGGGTGGCCGGGCCCAGCAGGGCGTGCACCGAGGGCGGGACGGCGTGTTCCTCGCCGATCGTGGTCACCTCGGCGTCGACCGCCTCGCTGAGCCGGCCGACCTGGAACAGCTCCGCCAGGTCCGCCGCCCGGTCCGGGGCGACCGGCAGCAGCGGGCGGCCCGCCGTCAGCGGCAGCAGGTCGGGGGCGTCGGCGACCAGGGCGTCGGACGCGTCCACCACCCGTACCTCGCCGTCGACCACCGCGCGCAGCTCGTCCGGAAGGGTCACCTGCTCCGGGTCCAGGTCGGCGAGCGCGGTGTAGAGGGCGTGCAGCTGGGCGGGGCTGACCGGGCGGTCGGGGTCGGCGAGGCGGCCGAGCAGTTCGGCGGCGCCACCCGGTTCGTCGAGCAGGGCGGCGACGGAGGTGCGTACGCCCAGGGCGTGCAGCACCTGCTCGTCCTCAAAGCCCGTCGCGTCCGCCGAGTCGTAGAGTCCGGCCAGCAGCGGATCACCGCCGGAGGCCCGCAGACCGGCCGGGCGGCGGCCGTCGAGCACCGGGTGGTCGCGCAGCCACCAGGCCGTGTACGGGCGGATGGTCTCCGTCGTGCCGTCCGGCAGCAGCACCCTGACCGGCTGGGTGAGTGCGTCCCGCAGCGGCGGCTGCGCCAGCAGGGCGAGGGCCTGCGGCCAGCGGTCGTCGTCCACCAGGTCCAGATCCCGGACGGCGACGAGCTCCGTGGCCACGGGCGGCACGGGCGTGTCGGGCAGCCGGTCCAGTACGTCCTCGCACCACACGTCCACCGCGTCCAGCAGTCCGGCGTCGTCCGGTTCGGGGAAGTCCCCTTCGCGCGGATCCAGTTCGTCGGGGTCGAGTACGACATCGGTGGTGCGTACGAGCGTGAAGTTGGCCAGCACCCCGCAGGCGGCCAGGGGCTGTTCGCCCCAGCGCTCGGCCAGCTCTGCCTCCACCAGAGCCAGTTCGTCCTCGCGCATCACGGAGGCGAACGGGCTTCCCGGCAGTACGAGTTCGGCGGCCGGGGACAGCTCTCCGTCCTCGTCCGGCAGGGCGAGCGCGCCCAGCCACGGCTCGTCACCCGGCTCCAGGCCCGCGTCCCGTACCAACGAGAGCACGATATCGACGAGTTCGTCCGCGTCGGGGGCCGTGTCGGCGCTGTCCCACAGCGGTACGTCGTCGTCATCCAACGACGCGGCGACCGCCGCCCGCACCTGGGGCGTCGTCAGTACGGCGCGAGGCGTCGCGGGCAGCGCGCCCAGCTTCTCGAGGAGGGGGTGGGCGGCGTCCGGATGGGCCACCTTCAGGCCGAACCTCGCCAGCCCCGCAGGGGTGTCGGGGGTGGGCAGCAGGACCTGGCGGGGGCCGATCGTGGTGCGGACCCGCCGCGGGGCGTGGGGTGCCTCGTCCCGGCCCCTGTCCTCGTCCCCGGCCCCGTCCTCGTCTCCGGACTCGCCCTCGTAGCCCTTGGTGCCGGGGGTGGCGAGCGGCACCGGAAGTCCCGAAAGGCGCTCCGGATCGACCCCGGCGAGGCTGTCGTACAACCGCCACCACCACGAAGGGTCCCGTTCGATCCCGGCGAGCCGGTCGATCGCCTCGGTCAGCGGGACGCGCGCCACACCGAGCGTACGCAGCTCCACACGCCGTTCGAGCCCTGCGGGCAGCAGCGTCGGCAGCACATCCGCCAGGACGCGTACGGTGTCGGCGCCGGCGCCCTCCACGACCTCGGCCTCCATCGGCCGCAGCGCCACCACGTCGTCGGCCGACGGCTCGTCGGACGTCGCGGCGGGGGTGACGGGCGCGGCCGGGGCGAGGAAGGCCACTCGCGGCAGCAGTTCCAGGATCGCGGCCCGCAGGGTGCCGTCCAGCTCGCCCTTGCCGAGCGGTCCCGGCACCAGGTCGATGGTGCCGGTGCCCACCGGCTGCCAGTCGCCGAGCAGTTCGGCGTACGCCTGTGCCGCCCGCTGCACCAGGAAGTCGGTGAGCGGCCCGGGAGCGTGGTGGCGGCGGGCGGTGTCGAGCGGAAGCGTCGCGATGAGCAGGGCGGGCACCCCGAGCGGCTCGTCGGTGGGCGTTGGCGCATGGATGACGGGCGCGGTCGCCGGATACACCGGCGCTCCGTCGCCGTCCACGGGCACCGCCCAGGTGACGCTCCAGTGCGGGCGCAGCCGCTCCTCCACGGGGCGCCCGGCGAGTAGTGCCGGATCGAGGTCCCCGTCGTGGGTGACTACGCGCCAGCGGTTGAGGCCGAGCGCACTGTCCTCGATGTGCACATACGGGCCCTGCTCGCCGCGGCGCAGCGTCCGTACCCCGTCCGGGGTCTCCACGACCACCTCGGTGAGGCCGGGCAGTGTGAGCAGCAGCGCGTCGTCCACCCCCGCCAGCAGCCGGGCGACCAGATCCTCGGCGGTGCCGTCGCGCAGCGGCAGGATCACCACCGTGTCGTAGCCGTCGGGCGCGGTGCCCTCGGCGGGCAGCGGGAGCCGCAGCAGCGGTACGTGCCCGTCGCGGCGGCGCAGCTCGTCGCCGAGCCCCGGGCTGCCCTGGGCGGCCTGCGCCGCGAGCCCGCGCGCCTCGGCGAGCGACCACCGCACGCCGCCGTGCCGTCCGACCACCGCGGGCTCGTCGCTGACCGCGAGCACGGCGGCGAAACCGACTCCGAAGCGGCCCACCGCGCGCTGGTCGTTCTCCCGCTTGGCGGACGCGCGCAGGGTGCTCAGCGACTCGTCGCCGGTGGCGTCGAGCGGCGCGCCGGTGTTGGCGGCGACGAGGACGCCGCCGCGCAGGGTCAGCCGGAGCCGGCCGGGTACCCCGGCTCGGCCCGCGGCGTCGGCGGCGTTCTGGGCGAGCTCGACGACGAGGCGGTCGCGGTAGCCGCCGAGCGCGAGGTCCTCCTCGGCGTTGGCATCCTCCCGGAACCGTGCGGGGCTGGCCCCCCACGCGTCCAGCACGCCGCGCCGCAGCCGCGCCGTACCGAACGGGTCGGCACCCTCGGTCGTCCTGACGCTCACGCCCGTCTCCGCTCTGTCTGTCCGTGTCCCTGGTACCGGTCTGTGTCCCTGCTACCGGTGTACCTCCGACCGCGTACCGGTGCGGCCTGAAGGTACCGCGTCATGCGCCACGGCCCGCTTCGCGCCTTCCTCACACGCCTCGAAAAAAACTTTCTGAACCACCTGCAACCCTGCCAGGGGTCGCACGTCTATCCCTATGAAGGCGGCAGTACGGCCGACGGCACCGGGGGGACCGGGGCGAGAGCCACCGCCAGACCGCTGTGAGTCCGTGAGTTTTTCCGATCCTGTGTATCCCTGGGGGGACCTCCATCATGCGTGCGCACCTTTCGTCCCGTTCTGCCGTCTCCGTCCGCTCCGCTGTCGCCGCTGCGGCGGTGCTGCTCACGGTGGTCACCCCGGTGGCCGTCCCGGGCGTCGCCTTCGCCCAGGCCCCAGGCGTTTCGAGCGTCGCCGAATCGGGGGTCACGACCATCCTCGACATGACCGGCGCCTTCGAGCTCGGCCAGCAGGCTTCCTTCGAGGGGGTGATCACCAACGGCACCACGACCGCGCTCAAGGGCCAGAAGGGCCTGATCACCGTCGCCTACGGCAAGCACGCCGACGCCACGTCGCCGCTGGAGGCGGTCCCCGCCGACGCCTCCAAGGTCGTCGTCGAGCACCTGGCGGGCGCCATCTGGGAGCGCCTGCCCCTCAGCAAGGGCAAGAACAACGCCCTCCAGGCCGAATTCACCATCAACGGCACCGTGGCCCCAGGGGCCAAGGCCACGGAGCGCTTCCGGGTCACCATCGACCGGTCGATCCCCGCCGACCTGAACTTCGGCGAGTTCGCCGTCGGCGCCCACGCGGACGGCACCGGAATGAACTCCGTCGGCTTCAGCCTGGACCACAAGGCGTCCGAGAACCTCGATGTCCGCTTCACCGGGCTCTCCGGCACCCCGGAGCTGACCACCGGCGGCAAGCCCGTCGAGTTCAACGCCACCGTCACCAACAACACGGGCAAGGACCGCCAGAACGGCGACTTCTTCTTCATCGGTGCCGAGTCCGGCGACCTCGACCCCACGCATGTGACCCTTGAGCGCCGCGACTCCTCGGGCGTCTGGACCCCGGTCCGCCTCGGCGAGCAGGACCAGGCGATCCTCGGAAACCTCGACAGCGGAGTCCTCAAGAAGGGGCAGTCCCGCGACTACACGCTGCGGCTGGGACTGACCAAGCACTTCCCGAAGAGCGCGAACCGCGGTGACTTCGCCCTCGACACCGGAAACAGCAACGCCGTCTTCGACTTCACCGTGAAGCACCAGGGCGGTTCCGGCACCACGGACCCGGCCGTGGACCGCACCTTCGAGATCGCCACCTCGGGGCTCGGCGCCACCACCCCGCTGGCCAAGGGCGGCGCGGCGAAGGAGTTCACCGCCACGGTCCGCAACAAGGGCAACATCCCGCAGCAGGCGCAGTTCGTCGTGGAGATCACCGACCAGGACGTCAAGCGGAAGCTCCAGGCCGGTGAGGTGCGTCTGGAGCAGTACGTGAAGGCCGCCGCCGACGGCTGGAAGAACGTCAGGCTGCTCCCGTCCACCGAGGGCGGGCACCTGATGGCGCGGCTGCACCCGAATGAGCTGGACCTGGCTCCGGGCGGGTCCGAGAACTACCGGCTGCGGCTCGCGGCGACCTCCGCGAGCAAGGTGGCGAAGGGCTTCACGTTCGACATGGAGGTGCGTGCCGCGCTCTCCAGCCACCGGGTCAGCCGGGCGTTCACGATGACCGGGGCGTCCTCGGGCACCGCTTCGGCCGGTACCCCGAGCGCCGGGACCGTGAGCGCGAACGGCGCCGCCACGCCGCAGGGCGGGCGCATGGCCGAGACGGGGGGCGGTTCGTCCACGCCGCTGCTGATCGGTGCCGCGGGTGTGCTGGTCGCCACGGGCGCTGCCTGGCTGCTGATCGCCCGTCGCCGCGCCGTCTGAGTACGATTCCCCGGCTGAAGATCACGGGGTGGGGAATCGCCGGATGCTCCAGCGCGAATGACAGTTGGCTCCGGAGGTACGGCGTTGAACACATCCCTCGCACTCTCTGGACCCTGGCCGCTGACCCGGCCCGGGTCCGGGCCTTGGCCCAAGCCCTGGCCCGAGTCCTGGTCCCAGCCCTTTCACCGGACGCTGCGGCTGCTGTTCTCCCTCGGGGGTGACGCGTCCGGCGGGCACCGGCCCGCCTACGGGGGGCAGGCCGGCGCCCGCCCGACCGGTGCTGCGTCGGCGCAAGACCGCCCGGGAGTACGTACCTCCGCACGAGGCTGACGCGGCGTCCGCCGAGGACCACGCCGTGCTGAGCTACGAGCACCGGCAGGTTCTCGCCGCGTTGAAGGACCTCACCTCCCGCCAGCGCGAAGTGCTCGTGCTGCGCTACTGGTCGGACATGAGTGAGGCGGCCATCGCGGAGACCCTCGGGCTGTCCCGGGGGGCCGTCAAATCGACCGCCAGCCGGGCGCTGGACGCACTGGAACGCAGGCTCAAGGCCCAGGACACTCCAACCGCTCCGGCCGCTCAGGCGGCGGGGAGGGGAACCCGATGAACACCGTAGACCCCGAAGACCCGGAAGGCTCCGCAGTCCCTGATGGCCCTGCGACGGGCACCCGTGTCGAGGACCTGCTCACCAAGGCCCTCGCGGCGCGCGCCGAACAGGTCACCGGCCACTCCCTGCGGCCCGCCGCACCGCCCCGGCCCAACTGGGCGGCACGCGGGCGCGGTCCGCTGCTCTTCGCACTGGCCGCGTCCGTCACGGCGGTGGCTCTGATCGGCACGGCGGTGGTCACCATGACCCAGCGGCCCGGAGACGCACCCGTCGCGGACCTCCCGCCCGAGGTCGTCGCCGTGTCGCCCACGGCATCGCCCGACCCCACGAGCAGCTCCGGCACGGCCTCTCCGGAGTCGCCTTCGGTGCCGGAGGCTCCGGAGCAGCCGGCCGTCCGCACGGTCACCGTCGTCTACGGCCCACCGGACCGCACCTTCACGCTGCGCACGGGCGGGGGGACCGCGTCCCTGGAGGCGAGGATCGACAACACCCTCGGAGTGGCGGTGGAGCAGGCGACCGATGTCCTGATCATCACCCCCGAATCCGGGGGAACCCTCCCGGCCGGAGCCCTCAGCGTCTCGCTGCGCGACCCCGCGTCCGGCGCGTGGCGCCCGGTGGGTGCCGTCAGCGGCTCCGCTTTCGAGGCATACCTCACCGGTGCCTCAGGCGCCCGCCTGGGGGTGGGCGCCTCACGCACCCATGAGGTCCGTGTCTCGCTCGGCGAGGCGTTCCCTGCGGGGATCTCGCGGCTACGCGTGTCGCTGAGCAGCGACGGCGGCAGCGAGACGCTCACGTACACGCCCTGACGCCCCCGTGGTCCGGGGCCCCCCCCGGGCCCCCGCCGACGGGGGGGGTGGCGGGCGCGAGTTGGGTGGCTCGCGGGGGGCGCCCTCCGGGCGGGGCACCCAGGGGTGCCGGGGCCCGGCGCCCCCCCGGGCCCCACCCGCCCGGTCACAGCACTAGCTGTGGCCCAGGTCGTCGGGGGACCCGTCCGCGTGGTCCGGGACGGAGCCGCTGTCCGGGGCCGGGCGGAGCGGAAACTCGTCCGCACCCATCGAGTCCAGCACCGGTGCCGCCGGCCTCGGCGGCTTGGGCATCACGGCCGCCTCGGAGTGCCCCCCGCAGCCGTACGCCAGGGACACCACCCGCCCGTCAGCCGGTGAGAACTCGTTCGCGCACACCCCGAACGCCTGCCCGAGCGACCCGCCCAGCGGCATCATGAAGGCGCAGGACACACACGTGGCCGGCGCCGCCTGCGCCATCGGGGCCTTCGCGCCGAACGCGTCCTCCCAGCGGTCCGCCGCCGTGTGCAGCCCGTACCGCGACAGCACCCGGGCGCGCCGCATCCCGAGCTCCTCCGCGACCGCGCCGATCGCGCCGCGCGACGGGGCGCGGGAGACGATCTCGGCGTCCTCTGCCTCCACCCGGTCGGCCAGCTCCTCCGACACCGCGGAGTTCGGCGGCGGGGCGTCCTCGCCGGAGTAACCGGGTTCGAGGCGCATGTCGTCCGCCTCGGTCGGCAGCAGGTCCCCGGGACCCAGGTCGCCGGGTCGCAGCCGTTCGCTCCATGGCACCCACTCGGGGGCGAGGAGGGCGTCGGAGCCGGGCAGCAGTACGGTCTCGTCGAGCGTCACGACCTTCGCGCGGGATGCCCGTGCGACCGTCACCGCCCAGCGCCAGCCGCGGTAGCCGGGTTCCTTGCACTCGAAGAGATGGGTGACCACTCGGTCGCCCTCGGATACGACTCCGACGTGCTCTCCCACCACCCCCGGCGCCGCCGCTTCCTCGGCCGCCGCCCGGGCGAGGTCTACCGCCTCGGCGCACAGACGGTCGGGGGTACGGCTTCGCGTCGTCGCAGCACTCACAGGTCTCGCTTCTCTCCTACGCCGTCTCACGGGTGCGCGCCGGAGGATCCACGATGTACGGGCCGCGGGCGGAGCGGCTGGAATCCGCCAGCGGCCCGGAAACAGGTCCGGAACACCGAGGGAGTGCCGCATCGACGTCCGCGCCCGGGCAATCAGTCCCGTGCGCACGCACCTACCATCACCCATTCTGCGGGATGACGAAGAGGCGCGCGGCCGGGAACCACCGCCGGTGGCGCGCTACGCACGCTACCCCCTCCGCGTCCTACCGCCCACCTGCCCGTCCGAATAGCGGTTCATACCCGTTCCGGATTGGGACTCGTGGGGCACTATGACGACGTGACAGCCGCGAGGTCGTCCCCCGTGCCCGGGCCGCTGAGCAGGACAGCCCGGTCGGTCGGCCGTGCCCTGAGCTCGGCGGGGCAACGGCTCCACCCCGTCGGGCGCGCCCTTCACCGGCCGTTCACCGGCACGGCGCGCGGGATCCGCCGGGCGACACACGCTCATGGCGCGGGCGAGTCCGGACTCGGCAAGCTCATCGAACTGCACGCCGTGAACGGCGCGGGCGATGTCATGATCACAGTCGCGCTCGCCTCGACCGTCTTCTTCGCCGTCCCCACCGACGAGGCCCGCGGCCGGGTGGCGCTCTATCTGGCCATCACGATGGCGCCGTTCGCGCTCCTCGCCCCGGTCATCGGCCCGCTCCTCGACCACATCCCGCACGGCCGGCGCGCCGCGATGGCCGGTGCGATGGCCACCCGCGCGCTGCTGGCGCTCACCATGTCGGGCGCGGTCGCCACGGGGGGCCTTGAGCTGTATCCGGCGGCGCTGGGTGTGCTGGTGGCCTCGAAGGCGTACGGGGTCGTCCGCAGCGCCGTCGTGCCACGCCTGCTGCCGCCGCGCTTCGCCCTGGTGAAGGCCAACTCGCGGGTAACCCTGGCCGGTCTGGTGGCCACCGGTATCGCCGGGCCCATCGCGTTCGGGCTCCAGCAGATCGGCCCGGCGTGGCCGCTCTACGGTGCCTGCGCCATCTTCGCGGCGGGAACGTTTCTGGCGTTCACGCTGCCGCACAAGGTGGACTCCGCGAAGGGCGAGCACAAGGCGCACATGCTGACGCACGGCGAGCGCAAGCCGAGCCTGCGCACCGTCGGGCCCTCCGTGCTGCACGGGCTCCAGGCGAACGCCGCCCATCGGATGCTGTCCGGGTTCCTGATCTTCTTCCTGGCCTTCCTGCTGCGGGTGCACCCGCTGGAAGGGCAGAGCGCGGCGGCGTCGCTGGTGATGGTGGGTGTCGCGGCGGGGGTCGGCAATGCCTGCGGCACGGCGATCGGGGCATGGGTGCGGCACCGGCCGCCCGAGGTGATCGTCGCGGCGGGGCTGCTGCTGGCGCTGACGGCCGCTGTGCTCACGGCGGTGTTCTTCAGCCCGGTGATGGTGGCGGTGCTGGGCGCGGTCGCCGGTCTCACCCAGGCGCTGTCCAAGCTGGCGCTCGACGCGATGATCCAGCGGGATGTGCCGGAGGCGGTGCGGACCTCGGCGTTCGCCCGCGCCGAGACGCTGCTCCAGATGGCGTGGGTGGCGGGCGGCGCGATCGGGATCGCCCTGCCGCTGAACGGCGTGCTCGGTATGTCGGTGGCGGCGGCGATCCTCGCGACGGGCGCGGTACTGGCGCTGCGCGGGCTGGTGGTGGCCTCCCGGCGCAGTCTGCCGCCGCCGCGGCCGGTACGTGCGGTACGGGTGCGGTGACGCCGTCACCCGGCTGACGCGTCGCCCGTCGCGCATGACGCGTAATGCGTGACTCGTGGGGTGTACGTGGCGCACCTGGTACGTGGTGCACCTGGGCCTTGGTTGACGCCACGCCGCACCCCCGCGCGGCGGGACACGGGGCGCCCGATAGCCTTCCGCCCATGACCGTTGCGTTCTCTTCCGGCAAGCGCCGCCGGGCCGTCGCCGCCCTCGGCGCCGTGTCCGCCGGCCTCCTCGTACTCTCCGCCTGCGACAAGCCGACGCCGCTCGCGACCGTGACGGTCGGGTCGAACTCGGTCAGCACCGAAGCCGCCTGCTACAACGACGGCGAGCCCATCAAGGAATCGCTGATCCAGGGCTGCCTGAACAAGAAGGCCGGCCAGACCATCGAGGTCAGCGCGGACGACCGGGTCCGCTTCGGCGTCGAGCCCGAGGTGGCCGAGAACGGCTGGACGCTGTTCATCGGCGGCCAGCAGGCCGAGCAGGAGCCGTACCACAAGACGTACCGGTCGATCCCCGCCAGCGCGTTCTTCTCCAGCCAGACGGGCGAGACGACCAACACGGCGCAGGTCAGCATCGTGGAGACCACCGGCCAGCGACTGACCGGCATCTGGCACTTCACGCTCAAGAAGGAAGCCTAGGAACGCGGGGACACCGGGAGGGCCTGAGCCGACGGGGCTCGCTCATGCGCGTACTTGTCGTGACAGCGGTGCCGGCGGAAGCGGAGTCCGTGGCGGCCGGTCTGGCCTCCGCCACCGCCGCACCCACAGCCACCGGCGGAGTGACCGCTGACGTGCTGGCGGCGGGTGTGGGCCCGGCAGCCGCGGCGGCGGCCACGGCGACGGCCCTGGCGACCGCTTCGTACGAGAAGAGGGCGTACGACCTGGTGATCTCGGCGGGTATCGGTGGCGGCTTCGCCCCTGCAGCCCCACTGGGCGCACTCGTGGTCGCGGACTCGATCGTCGCCGCCGACCTCGGCGCCCAGACGCCCGACGGCTATCTCAGCGTCGAAGAGCTCGGCTTCGGCCGCTCAGCCCATGTCCCGTCCCCGCTCTCGGCCGAGCTCGCCAGGGCTCTGGACGCGGTGTACGGCCCCGTGCTCACCGTGTCCACGGTGACCGGGACGACCGCCCGCGCCGCCGAGCTGACCACGCGTCACCCGGATGCCGCCGCCGAGGCGATGGAGGGCTTCGGGGTCGCGGAGGCCGCGGTGGCGCACGGCGTTCCCGTGGCGGAGATCCGTGCCGTGTCGAACGCTGTCGGCCCGCGCGACCGCGCCGCCTGGCGCATCGGGGAGGCCCTCGACGCGCTGCGGGCCGCGTTCGCCAGGCTGGGACCCGCACTCGACCCCGTAATCGAGGAGGAGGCCCGATGACATCGACCAGCCTCAAGATCGCCTACTCGCCCTGCCCCAACGACACGTTCGTGTTCGACGCGTGGACGCACGGCCGGGTCCCCGGCGCGCCGCGGCTCGATGTGAAGCTGGCCGATATCGACATCACCAACGGCATGGCCGAGCGCGGTGAGTTCGATGTGCTGAAGGTGTCGTACGCGGTGCTCCCGTACGTACTCGACGAATACGCGCTGCTGCCGTGCGGCGGTGCGCTGGGGCGGGGCTGCGGACCGCTGCTGCTGACCCGCGAGCCTGCCACCGCGCCGGAGCTGGCGGGCAGGACCGTCGCCGTGCCGAGTGAGCGCTCGACGGCGTATCTGCTGTTCCGGCTGTGGGCGGCGGACATGGTCCCCGAGGGCGTCGGGGAGATTGTCGTCATGCCGTTCCACGAGATCATGCCGGCCGTACGGGACGGCAAGGTGGACGCGGGGCTGGTCATCCACGAGGCACGCTTCACCTACCCCGGCTACGGGCTGCACTGCCTCGCCGACATGGGCGAGCACTGGGAGTCCACGACCGGGCTGGCGATCCCGCTGGGCGCGATCATCGCCAAGCGCTCGCTGGGCGTCGGGACCCTGGGGGTGCTGGCCGAGGCGGTGCGTACGTCCGTCCGGATGGCCTGGGACGACCCGCTGGCATCACTGCCCTACGTACTCGAACACGCCCAAGAGATGGACCCGATGGTGGCCGACCAGCACATCGGTCTGTACGTCAACGAGTTCACCGCGGACCTGGGGGAGAGCGGATACGCGGCGGTCCGCGGGCTGCTCACGCGGGCCGCGGCGGAGGGCCTGGTGCCACCGATCGCCCCGGAGGCGCTGGCGTTCCCCTGAGTCTCCTGAGGCCGGTGCAAGCCGGTGCAGGCCGGTAGCGGGGCAGGCAGAGCTCCGGCCGTGGGGCTCGGGTAGCCCCACGGCCGGATTTCAGCATTTATTCGCCGCTTTGCGGCTTTGCGGCTAAACGTCGAGCTGGTCGGCCACGGCGCGCAGCAGACCCGCGATCTTCTTCCCATGCGCTTTGTCGGGATAACGGCCGCGCTCAAGCTGAGGCGTGATGTTCTCAAGCAGCGTCGTCAGGTCCTGCACGATCGAGGCCAGCTCGTCCGGCTTGCGGCGCTGCGCAGCGGCGACCGAGGGGGTCGGGTCCAGGATGACCACCGAGAGCGCCTGATCCCCTCGCTGACCTGCGACAACGCCGAACTCCACGCGCTGTCCCGGCTTGAGGCCGTCGACTCCGTCAGGAAGCACCGACGAGTGGACAAAGACGTCGCCGCCGTCGTCGCGGGAGAGAAAGCCAAAGCCCTTCTCGCTGTTGAACCATTTGACTTTGCCGGTAGGCACGTCTGTCCTCGTCCTCGTACTCGTCGGAAATTAGGGTTCTTGCGGTAGATATGGTGAATATGGTAAGCAGCGGAAAACTGGTCTGAAAACTGCTCTGGATAGCACTGCAGCGGGTCGTTGTCTGACCCGCCACCACCCATAGGCTAATGGTCCCGGGCCCGCTGGCAAGACGTCCCCGGCGATTCCCGCGCGCTGGGAACTACCCTGGTCGGGTGAGTCATGAAACCCAAACGAATTCATCCCGTTCCGGCGCTGGGCCCGGTGACGGGCTGGTACGCGTCGGCGTGGTCATCTTCGTCATCGGCGCTGTGGCCACTCTTGTCACAGTGGCCCCACTGTTTCTTGGCACGGAGCCTTTTCCGCCCGTCGCCTACGGCGTCTGCATGCTGATGGGTGTGGGGTTCCTGATCGCGGGTGCCGGAGTGCTCCGGTCCATCGCTGCTCAGCGCCGCGAGGCCCGCTCCTCGTCCGAGTAGGCACGCGCGTACGTGTCCGCCGCGCTCGCCGCATCTCCGATGTCCGCCGTGTCCGCAGACTCCGCGTAGGCGGCGAACCACTCGGGGAACGCGGTGAGGTCGGGGAGCACCACATCCGCCCCGGCCGCGGCGAGCTCGTCCGCCCCGCAGGGTCCCGTCGCCACACCGACGGACAGCGCGCCCGCGGCCCGGGCGCCGCGTACGTCCCCGGTGTGGTCGCCGACGTACACCCGCGCTCCGTGCACGCGCAGCGCCTCCGCCTTGGCCTCCGCCCACAACCCGCCTATCAGCGCGTCCGGCTCGATGCCGAGGTGGTCCAGATGCAGCCGGGCGCTCGGCTCGTGCTTGGCGGTGACCACGAGCGCCCGCCCGCCGACCGCCCGAATGGCGGCGATGGACTCCCGGGCACCCGGCAGGGCGGGGCTCGCGGCTATGGCGTGGACGGCGTAGATCTCCCGGTATCGGCCGGCCATCTCTTCGACGCGCTCGGCGGGGTACCAGTGCGCGATCTCCTGCTCCAGCGGCGGCCCGAGCCGGGAGACGGCGAGGTCGGCGTCGATACGGACTCCGGTCTCGGCGGCGAGGGCAAGGTAGACGGCGTGGATGCCGGGACGCGAGTCGATGAGGGTCATATCGAGGTCGAACCCGACGGTGAGCGTACGCATGCGTCCCATTGTCCGGGGTGCGGGGCGCGCGATACGCCCCCCTGCGGCCTCACGTCCACATGGTGAGCAGGTCTCGCGGTGCACCCCGCCCCCTCAGCGTGGTGCGGCATACCGGGCGCCCAGCCCACCCAGGGCCGCGGGGCCCTACCTCATCGCTGCCGGTTTCAGGTCCTGCGGGCCCGGTGGACCAGATACAGCGCCGTCGCGACCGCCGCGCCCCGAAGCACCCAGGGCCAGGTCCCCGCGAGGACGTCCGCCATCGCGTCGCCGCCAGGGGGGATCGGTTCACCCCAGTGGCCGTTGACGCGGCCCCACAGCCAGACCGCCGCGCCCCCCGCGACCGCGCCCGGGAGGCCCAGGACGGCCCATTTCGCCTGGGCGCGGCTCAGGGTGTTGGAGGCGTAAGCGAGCAGCCAGCCGAGGCCGAGCGCCAGCCAGGAGCCGAGGATCGTGCCGACGGCCAGCAGGGCGGCGGCGACCAGGAGGAAGGGGCTGCCGAGCGAGCGCCTGACCGCTGTCGCCTTGTCCGGTGCGCCGGTCTCCGCGGCGGTGCGGCGGAGCAGCCGTGGCAGCCACCGGCGCCGGCCGGGCGCGGTCGGCGCCGCGCCGGCTTCCCCGCCCGCGCTCGCGTCCCCGTTCCCGTCTCCCTCACCCTCCTCGGCTTCCGCCCCATCGCCCGGCGGAGGTTTGAGTATCTCGGGGATCTCGACACCACCGACGAAGCCGCCGATCCCGCTGTCCGCCGGGTCGGGCCCGATGCGCCACCAGTCGGGTTCGCCGCCGGACGCGTCGCCGAGCTCGTCCATCCCGGCCAGATGCGGCGGCGACGCGGCCGACTCCGAAGCCTTGCGCGGTCGCGGCACCCGTGGGGCGGCCTGCGGCGCCCGCGCAGGCGCGGTCCGACGCGCCACACCCGGCTGACCGGCCCCGTCGGGTGACGCCGCGGCCACCACCTCGTCAGGCGTGCCGAGGCGCCCCAGAATGCGGCGTACGGCGGCCGGGTTGTCCGTGCCGTGCCTGGCGCGCTGCCGGTCGATCTCGTTCCGCAGCGACGTCACGAGCTGCATCCTGGTCCCCGAAGGAAGCTGGTGCTGCTGGGCCAGGTCGCCGACCCGGCTCAGGTAGTCGAAGACAAGCTGGTCGCTCTCGATCCCCACGGTCCTGACGTTAGCGCGGGAACAGGGGCTAACGTGGGGCGGATGGGGACCGGTGAGCTGGATCGGGAGGCGCACGTGCCCGCACGTACGGTCGGCGAGGGAGACAGCGACGGCGGCCACAGCGGCGGCGACAGCGGCAGCGGCGAGGCGGCGCGTTCGGCGCCACGCACGTTGGCGGAGGCGCTGCGCACCCGCGGTGACGAGGGGCTGACCGCGCTGCTGCGGGCCCGCCCGGACCTGCTGAACCCGGTGCCGAACGACATCACCCAGCTCGCCACCCGTGCCGGTACCCGCGCCTCCGTCGTACGCGCGCTGGAGCGGCTCGACCGTTTCGCGCTCCAGACCGCGCAGGCGCTGGCGGTGGCCGCCGAGCCCACTTCGTACGCGACGGTCTTCGGCCTGCTGGCGGGCGATTCGGGCGACGGGGGCGGCGCCGGCGGTCCGGACGGCGCGGGCGACCCCTCCACCGACCCGGCGATCGACGCCGCGCTGCCCCACGCCCTCGCTGTACTGCGCGAGCAGGCCCTGGTCTGGGGTGACGACGCCCGGATGCGGTTGGTGCGTACCGCGCGCGAACTGCTTGCCCCGTCGCCGTCGCAGCCGTCCCCGACCGGGCTCGGACCTACCGTCGCCGAGGCCACGGCGGGAATGTCGCCGCAGCGGCTCCAGGAGATCCTCGCCGCCGTCGAGCTGCCGGGGACGCATGACTCGGTGTCGGCGGTGGGAGCGTTGGCGGCGCTGTTCACGGACCGTGAGCGGATGGCCGCGCTGCTGGACACCGCGCCGCCGGAGGCGCTGGCGGTACTGGACCGGCTGGTGTGGGGGCCGCCGTACGGGGAGGTGACCGCCGATCCGGCACCCCCGGTGCGCTGGCTGCGGGACCACGGGCTGCTGCTCCCGGCCTCGCCGCGCACGGTGGTGCTGCCGCGGGAGGCGGCGCTGCATCTGCGCGGGGGCAGGGCGCACCGCAAGCCGGAGCCGGCAGCCCCGGAGGTCGTGGTCACGGCCGAACACCGTCCACAGGCTGTGGACAGTACGGCGGCGGGGCAGGCGTACACCGCCCTCGCCACCGTGGAGGAACTGCTGAAGGACTGGCAGACCGGCGGGCCCGC
This sequence comes from Streptomyces sp. NPDC127084, assembly GCF_042724175.1. NCBI lineage: Bacteria > Bacillati > Actinomycetota > Actinomycetes > Kitasatosporales > Streptomycetaceae > Streptomyces > Streptomyces sp. NPDC127084. Next base: position 10,051 of record NZ_JBHXFA010000059.1, on the reverse strand, counting down.
GGTGCTCAGGGCGGGCGGGCTGAGCGTGCGCGACCTCAAGCGGGCGGCGGCGACGCTGGACGTGACCGAGCCGATCGCCGCCTTCTGGATCGAACTCGCCTACGGGGCAGGGCTGCTGGCCTCGGACGGGGAGGCCGACGAACGCTTCGTGCCCACGCCGGCGTACGACATGTGGCTGGACCTCCCGGCCGCCGACCGCTGGACGGAACTGGTGACGGCGTGGCTCGCGGCGACCCGCACCCCGGGCGTGGTGGGCGGCCAGGACGCCAAGGGCCGCACCCTGGCGGTGCTCGGCCCGGACCTGGACCGCGGTCCGGCACCCGAGGTGCGGCTGCGGGTGCTGCACCTGCTGGCGGACCTCCCGCCCGGCGCCGCAGCCGACCCGGACTCGGTCCTGGCCCGGCTGCGCTGGGAACGCCCGCCAAGGCCCGCGCGGCCGGACGCCGTCGACCTGCGCACCCGTATCGCGGGCTGGACCCTCATGGAGACCGAACTCCTCGGCATCACCGGCCGCCACGCCCTCTCGACCGCGGCCCGCGCCCTGCTCACCGCCGACACCCCAGCGGATCGGAACCGGCTCGCGGCAGCGGCCATCGCCCCGCTGTTCCCGCCCCCGCTGGACCATGTGCTGCTCCAGGCGGATCTGACGGCGGTCGCGCCGGGCCCGCTGGAGCGACCGCTCGCCGACGCCCTCGACGTACTCGCGGACGTGGAGTCGAAGGGTGGCGCGACGGTGTACCGGTTCACGCCCGCCTCCGTGAGACGCGCGCTCGACTCCGGGCAGGCGGCTGCGGACCTGCACGCCTTCCTGGCGAGACACAGCCGTACGCCGGTGCCGCAGCCGCTGAGCTATCTGATCGACGACGTGGCCCGCAAACACGGCCACCTGCGGATCGGCGCGGCATCGGCCTACGTACGCTGCGACGACGACGCCCTGCTCGACGAGATCCTCGCCGACCGCCGCTCCCAGCCCCTGCGCCTGCGCCGCCTCGCCCCCACGGTGCTGGCAGCCCAGGCCGACCCGGCGAGCCTGCTGGAAGGCCTGCGGGCGATGGGCTTCGCACCGGCCGCGGAGTCCGCCGAAGGCGACGTCCTGATCACCCGTGCCGACACCCACCGCACTCCGCCCCGCACTCCACCGGTCCCCGTCCCCGACGGCCCCCCGGCACCGGACGACACCCTGCTCGGCGCAGCGGTGAAGGCGATCCGCGCCGGAGACCTGGCCGCGACCGCCACCCGTAAACCCGCCCCCGCCGCCGCTGCTGCCGGGGCGGGGGCCGGGGCCGAGGCAGACGGCAGGCTCCCCCGGACCACCCCCGCCGAAACCCTCGCCACCGTCCAGGCCGCCGCCCTCACCAACTCCGCCCTCTGGATCGGCTACGTCAACGCAGACGGCGCCGCCAGCCAGCGGGTCATCGCCCCCGTGCGCGTGGAAGGCGGCTTCGTCACGGCATACGACCACACGGCCGACGAGGTGCGTACGTACCCTCTGCACCGGATCACGGGCGTCGCGGAACTGGCGGACGAGCCGCATCCCTGACGCCCTGTTACTCCTCGCGCAGGTCGGCCGTGCCGGTGCGCGTGAAGCCGGGCGGATGTCCGCTATCGCGTCTAGGCGCGCGGTGGTTCCCAGGGCCGTGACGGGGCAGACGCGGCACCCCGGTGGGCGCTCACCCTGTCGGCTACCGCTTCGTCGAGCCGGGCGTCGCCGATGCGAGCCATCCATGCGATGGCGTTCACGTCGCAGAGGTCACCGGCTGATTCGACCGGCACGGCCCAGGACAACAGGTGCCTCCGTCGCATGTAGCCGGGGCCGTTCGCGACGGGCACGCCCAGATGACTGCCGTGTCCGAGCCAGTTGACGCCGATCCCACCGGGGAAGCGACGCGGCGCGGTGACCGGTTCGACCAGGGCGTAGTACCGACTGCGGCGGTCTCGCAGGGGGCTGCCACGGACTGGACGCTTGTGACGTGCCCGCCGAGTCGGAGACCTGCCCAGGCAGGCGTCGGCCCTCCCGTGGGGAGGCCGGGAGGGACGGCTGGCCCGCCGTGGCGGGATGCGCCCAGGATGCGCCGGTGGCGCGCTGTTGCGACAGGGGTGTGCACCGAATATCTCGTGCGCATATTCGGCGGCATTGTCAGCGGCCCGCCCTAGGCTGCCTGCCCATGATCGAGAACAGGCTTGGTGCCCTGCTGGAAGCCGGATTCACCGACCGTCTGGGTGAGCGCGGCAGGATGCTGCTCGCGCGCCGCGCGCTGCTCAAGGCCTGTTACGAAGAGCCCTCGCCGCTGGACACGGGCGGTTGGTGGTTCGCGGTGCCCGGAGAGCGCTACGAAGGTCTGTTCACGGCCCTGGACCTGCACGACCGGTTTCCCGTGACGCTCGGCGAAGGGGTGGAGGCGGAGTGGTTGCCGCACAGACGAGGAGCCCTTCCGGTGTTCGTCACGCCGGAACTCGACGGCTGGCGGCTGGCCATGGGGAATCTGGCGGACGTGGTCGGCGTCGACTGGGACGACTGGATGAGCGCGGTGGAGCGGCTGAGCGCCGAGTGCGGCGAAGCCCAGATGTTCTTCGAGGACGAAGCGGACGGCTCGAATGTCTGGGTGGTCGCCGAGCAGGGACGCGTCCGGCGCCGGTATGGGCGCGAGGACGATCCCGAGTGGGTTGGTGAGCCACTGCCGTGGGAAGAGCTGCGGGTCCACGACGAGGACTTCGATCCGGAGTACGACGAGGCGGGGCCCGAGGACGGCACGGCGGACGCCGCCACCGCCTGCGCCCAGCTGTCGGTGGACCCCACTCGGATCGGCGCCGGCACCCGGATAGGCGGCCACGGCTGGCTGGCGCTGAGCGCACCGGGAGTGGGCCACGAGGACTTGCCTGGCCTGGTTCGCAGCTGAGGGCGGCGTCCATCTTCAGAGCGCGGTGATGGCGCCGGGCGAGGGTGGTGGTGCCGATTGGCAGCCCTCGGTGGGCGAAGTGCGGTGCCCGGCTCTGCCTGAGGCCTCGGCCAGGACCGCCGACCGGTAGGCAGCGGAGAGCTGCCGGGATCGATGCGTGTATGGGCTCATCGGGTGTTCCCCGATCGGTGTTCGCGGGTGTCGAGGAAGGGTGCGTGCGTGCCGTTGACAGGGTGTGCGTTGCCTGGGCGGTCCTGCTGGTCGTGCGGCTGTTGTCGGCTTGATGGGACATGGCCCGGCCGCGACGTCGTCTTCTTCGCAGTGGGATGGGTCTGTCGCCGGCTCAGGGAGTGAAGCCTGGCGATGGCGTCCCTGCGTCAGCGGGGGTGTGTCGGCCGGTGTGCCCGGGTGTCAGCGTCCCAGCGGTCTTGAGGAGAGGGAGAGATTCGATGATGGCTGAGCGTGTGGCGGGGAGGACGCCATGACTGGGGCGGTGCGGGGCCTTTGGTCGCCGGTTGTCGTGCTGCTGATGGCGGCCGGGCTGGTTCTGGGGCCGCTCCCCGCAAGCGCGTGGGCGGCGACGGCGACTTTCGCGCCCCCGGTCGACTACCCCGTCGGCGACACCCCGTCTTCGGTTGCGGTGGGTGATCTGGACGGAGACGGCGACCAGGACCTGGCCACCGCCAACCGAAACGCGAACACGGTGTCGGTGCTGCTGAACAACGGTGACGGCACTTTCGCCGCCGCGGTCGACTACCCCACCGGCGCAGAGCCTGTCTCGGTGGCGGTGGGTGATCTGGACGGAGACGGCGACCGGGACCTGGCCACCGCCAACTCCGCCGCGAATACGGTGTCGGTGCTGCTCAACAACGGTGACGGCACCTTCGCCGCCGCGGTCGACTACCCCACCGGCGATACCCCGGTCTCGGTGGCGGTGGGTGATCTGGACGGGGGCCTGCCCGACCTTGTCATCGCCAACGCCGCCGCGAATACGGTGTCGGTGCTGCTGAACAACGGTGACGGCACTTTCGCCGCCGCGGTCGACTACCCCACCGGCGATACCCCGGTCTCGGTGGCGGTGGGTGATCTGGACGGAGACGGCGACCAGGACCTGGCCACCGCCAACCAAGTTGCCCTTACGGTGTCGGTGCTGCTGAACAACGGCAACGGCACGTTCGCCGCCGCGGTCGACTACCCCGTCGGCGGTAACCCGTCTTCGGTGGCGGTGGGTGATCTGGACGGAGACGGCAATCAGGACCTCGTCACCGCCAACGTAAATACGGATACGGTGTCGGTGCTGGCGGGCAACGGTGACGGCACCTTTGCCGCCGCGGTCGACTACCCCACCGGCAGCGGCCCGGTCTCGGTCGCGATCGGAGACTTCAACGGAGGCCTGCCCGACCTGGCCACCGCCAACGCCGCCGCGGATACGGTGTCGGTTCTGCTCAACACCACCCCCGTCCCCCCGGTTGCACCAGTCATCACCAGCCCCGCCGACGGCTCCACCATCAACGACAGCACCCCCACCTTCACCGGGACCGGTGGCCCCGGCGACACGGTCACCATCACGGACGAGAACGACAACGTCATCTGTGTCGCCGTCGTGGATGACATGGGGAACTGGACCTGTACCGCCGACACCCCGATCCCGGACGGGGAGCACACCTTCACCCCCACCGCCACCAACCCCCAGGGCAGCACCACCGGCCAGCCGGTGACCGTGACCATCGACACGGTCCAGCCGCCCACCACCCCGGTGATCACCAGCCCCGCCGACGGCTCCACCATCACCTGCGGCAAACACCCCCGCCCCTACCCCCGTGCGGCAGGCACCCGCACTGGCTGTGTCGTGACCTTCACCGGCACCGGCGGCCCCGGGGACACCATCACCGTCACCGACGAGAGGGGCATGACCGTGTGCACCGCCACCGTCGATGACGCGGGCAACTGGACCTGCACCTCCTCGGCTCCTATCGCCCCCGGACCGCACACCTTCACCCCCACCGCCACCAACACCGAAGGCAGCACCACCGGCCAGCCGGTGACTGTGACCGTGACACCATCGGACAAGCCCCACCAGCCACGGCCCCACAAGCCGTACAAGCCCCACAAGCCCCACAAGCCGCATCGGCCGGGCCCCTGGGCTCGGACTGCTCCCACGACCCTGCTCTGACCCCACGGTCCAGGCACCACACGGACCCGAGAGGACCCAAAGCCGCCTCTCAGGCAGATACCGCAACAAGAGCGCTCGGGGCACTCGTCACGCACGAGCTGCCGCCGACCGGTAGACAGCGGAACCTGTCTGCTGTGGTTGACCGGTGGTGCGTACCACCGCCACCGGTCATCGGGCGGCCTTGAGGGTGGCGACCTGTCGGGCGCGGTCTTCGAGTGTCGTGGTCACGCCCGGGCCGGCAGGGGGTGGGCGTCCCCTCACTGTGCTCCACAGCCCCTCTGTGCTCCACTGTGCCCGCCTTCGCCGCGCGATGAGGCAAACTGGAGGTTTGGCCGTCGAGGTCCGGGCGGCTGCCGGTTGCTGGAAGGGGCACATCCCAGGTGAACGGTCCACTCATCGTACAAAGCGACAAGACTCTGCTGCTCGAAGTCGACCATGACCAGGCCGACGCCTGCCGCCGTGCCATCGCGCCCTTCGCCGAGCTGGAGCGGGCGCCCGAGCACATCCACACGTACCGCATCACCCCGCTCGGGCTGTGGAACGCCCGCGCCGCCGGGCATGACGCCGAGCAGGTCGTGGACGCCCTTGTCGAGTTCTCCCGCTACCCGGTGCCGCACGCGCTGCTGGTCGACGTCGCCGAGACGATGGCCCGGTACGGGCGGCTCAGCCTGGTCAAGCACCCCACACACGGGCTGGTGCTCACCACCACCGACCGGCCGGTCCTCGAGGAGGTCCTGCGGTCCAAGAAGGTCCAGCCGCTGGTGGGGGCGCGGATCGACCCGGACACGGTGGTGGTGCATCCGTCCGAGCGCGGGCAGATCAAGCAGACGCTGCTGAAGCTGGGCTGGCCCGCCGAGGACCACGCCGGATACGTGGACGGAGAAGCGCACCGTATCGACCTGGACGAGGCGGGCTGGGCGCTGCGGCCGTACCAGAAGCAGGCCGTCGAGGGGTTCTGGCACGGCGGGTCCGGGGTCGTGGTGCTGCCCTGCGGGGCGGGAAAGACACTGGTCGGGGCGGGGGCCATGGCGCAGGCCAAGGCGACCACGCTGATCCTCGTCACCAACACCGTCTCCGCCCGGCAGTGGAAGCACGAGCTGATCAAGCGGACCTCGCTCACCGAGGAGGAGATCGGCGAGTACAGCGGGGCCAAGAAGGAGATCCGGCCGGTCACCATCGCCACGTACCAGGTGCTGACGACCAAGCGGAAGGGGATCTATCCCCACCTGGAGCTGTTCGACTCCCGCGACTGGGGGCTGATCGTCTACGACGAGGTGCATCTGCTGCCCGCGCCGGTGTTCAAGTTCACCGCCGACCTCCAGGCCCGCCGCCGGCTCGGGCTCACGGCGACGCTGGTGCGTGAGGACGGGCGCGAGTCCGATGTGTTCTCGCTCATCGGGCCGAAGCGCTTCGACGCGCCCTGGAAGGAGATCGAGGCGCAGGGCTATATCGCGCCCGCCGACTGCGTCGAGGTACGGGTCAATCTGACCGAGTCCGAGCGGTTGGCGTACGCGACGGCGGAGACCGAGGAGAAGTACCGCTACTGTGCGACCACCGATACCAAGCGCCGGGTGACGGAGGCGCTCGTACGCAAGCACCAGGGGCAGCAGACACTGGTCATCGGCCAGTACATCGACCAGCTGGACGAGCTGGGCGAGCACCTGGACGCCCCCGTCATCAAGGGTGAGACGCCGAACTCGCAGCGCGAGAAGCTCTTCGACGCGTTCCGCAACGGGGAGATCTCCGTCCTCGTCGTGTCGAAGGTCGCCAACTTCTCCATCGATCTGCCCGAGGCCACCATCGCCATCCAGGTGTCCGGCACCTTCGGCTCCCGGCAGGAGGAGGCACAGCGGCTCGGTCGGGTGCTGCGGCCCAAGGCGGACGGGCACAAGGCCCACTTCTACTCGGTGGTGGCGCGCGACACGATCGACCAGGACTTCGCCGCCCACCGGCAGCGGTTCCTGGCCGAGCAGGGGTACGCCTACCGGATCGTGGACGCCGACGACCTGGCGAACTGACGCACCCGGCGAACTGTTGGGTGGGAACGTGTAGTTGACACCCGGGTGGGGGCGGGACACCATCCGGTCCGATGGAGATCAACGATCTGACGGAGGCGGAGCGCCGCGTCTGGGAGGCGTTTCCGGGCGACGAGGCCGTCGACTTCCGGGAGGGCCCTGATGAGGACCCCGGAGGGGGCGCCTCCTGGGGGCCCGAGCGGACCGTGCGTGCCGAGGTGTTGCGTGCGCTGCTGCTGGACGGACCGTCACGCGACGGGGAGATAGCCGGGCTGAAGGTGTCGGGTGCCCGGGTGACCGGGCAACTCAACCTCAAGTACGGGACCGTGGAGCACGGCATCCGGCTGCGGGCCTGCTACTTCGAGCAGGCACCCGAGCTGTACGGGGCGACGGTCCGCGCCCTGGTGCTGAGCGACTCGGTGCTGCCGGGCCTCAGCGGCGGGGCGCTCCGCGCCGACCTGGTGCTGCGGCTGACGTGCTGCCGCATCACGGGTCCGGTGCGACTGCCCGGCGCCCAGGTGCGGGCGCTGTTCATCAATGGCGCCCGGCTGGGCTCGCCGGACGCGTCGCCCAGTGAGGAGCAGCCGGATGGCGACGCCGTGCTGTACCTCAACCACGCGGCCTTCACCGCCGACGTCTGGGCCGTCGGCCTCATCGCACATGGCCAGGTCCGGCTGAACGATGCCACCGTCGGTGGCCAGGTCAACCTGGACGACGCCGAGCTGCACGCGTCCCCGAACGGGGACTACGCCCTGCACGCCGAGAACGTGTCGGTGGGCTCCGACCTGCGTGCCATGCGGCTGCGCGCCCGCGGCGGGGTCAATGTGAGCGGCTCCCGGATCCCCCGCCAGCTCAACCTCGCGTATGCCCGGCTGTCCCACCCGGACGGCCAGGCGCTGCGCACCAGCAGCGCGGCGATCGGTGAGCTGTGGCTGCGCGAGGCCGCCCCGATCGAGGGCCTGGTGAACATGCGCCGCGCTCAGATCGATCTGCTGCACGTACCGGCCGAGGTGTGGCCGGAGCACCTCAGGATCGACGGCCTCGGCTACCGCGTGCTCGCGCCGCATCTCCCGCCCGAGGAGCGGCTGCCGCTGCTGGAGCGGGAGGAGACCGGCTATCTGCCGTTCGGGTACGAGCAGCTTGCCGCGGCGTATCGGACGGTGGGCGACGAGGCGGCGGCCCGTACGGTGCAGCTCGCGAAGCTGCGCAGGCACCGGCGGACGCTGCCGCGGCTGGCCAGATTCTGGGGTCTCCTGCAGGACGGGACCGTCGGCTACGGCTTCCGCCCGATGCGGGCGGCGGGGTGGCTGGTGGCGCTGCTGCTGGTGGGGAGTGTGGCGTTCGCGCTGGAGCATCCGGCCCCGCTGAAGGCGGACGAGGCGCCGGACTTCAACCCGGTCTTCTACACCCTGGATCTGCTGCTGCCGATCATCGGTTTCGGGCAGGAGGGGGCGTTCGCGCCGCGGGGCGGGTACCAGTGGCTGTCGTATCTGCTGATCGTCACCGGCTGGATCCTGGCCACGACCACCGCGGCTGGTGTGAGTCGTTCCCTCAGGCGCCAGTAGGGCGGGCCCGCAGGCCCGGCACCTGGGTTCACGTACTCATCCGTACCCGGACGGTAGTCAGTGGCGGCGGCGGACGAGTCCGGCCTCTTCGCCGTACTCCCCGAGGACGACGATGCCGACGGCCGCCTCCGCGAAGACCTTGACCGCGCGCAGCGCGTCGCCGACAGGGTGGGTGTGATGGCTCGCGGCGCCTGTCGCGGTGGCGCCCCGGCCCGGGCGGGCGGCTTGGGGGAAGGTCGCTGAGGTCATGACTCCATGGTTGTGCTTCCGCGCCTTCGGCACATCGGCCCAAGGTCCCGTCTCTTCGGCCGTTCGTCTACGACTTTTGGCAGACGTTGTCATTCCTGAGGTGGGCACGCCACCTATTGATCTTTTCGTCAGGCCGGTGGGTGTGGTGGGTGCCGGTGCGGACCTTCGGGATCGCCAGGTTCACCCTCCTTTGATGTCCGGTGTCCCACCGCCCTGCAACCGCACCTTCGACGGCGGGATCAGCGGCTTCGCGATCTCCCGAAACCGTCCGCAACAATCCGAGAAAACAGTCCGATGCAATAAGACATGTCGCCTAATGGGCTATTTGTAACTATCTGAGCTATTGGCGGATATGGTTCGGCGAGATTGCGCATGGGGTGCTCGGTCGACTCCGTTTGTCCCGACAGGTGAATCCCGTGCTGGGAGACAGATCAAAGGAGTTCGCGGAATGAAGAGGTTGAAGGCTGTTCCCATGGCCTCAGGTGCCGTACTGGCGCTGACGGGTGCGCTCATCGCCGCCTCGCCGGCGGTTGCCGGCGAGGGCCAGGGGCAGGGGCCGGTGCGGAAGACCCTGGCTTTGACGTACACCACCACACAAGCCTTCGGGTTCCCGCTCACGCCATCGCTGGGAGAGACCTTCGGTACATCCGGGACGGTCACCGCGCAGCAGGACCCCTCAACAGTCATCGGATCCTTCTCGAATATCTGCACGATCGTCGCTCTGGATAATTCGACCAGCACCATGTCCACTCAGTGCAGCAGCACGACGACCCTGACCAGCGGCCCCTACGGCACGGGGGAGATCAGCACCCAGGGCGAAGACACAGGCCCCGTCGACACCGGACCTCTGACCTTCACGGACATCGTGACGGGCGGAATCGGCGCGTTCAACGCCGCAGGCGGCTCCGCCTCCTTCACCACGCCATCGGAGGACTCGAAGGACGTCGTCTTCCGGCTCGTCCTTCCCGGCAACGGCAAGAGGTGGTGAGAGTCCGCCGTAAGGAGGTGCGGTGCGGCGAGGCTGGTCCGCACCTCGGTGCGGTCGCGGTCCGTGAAGCCCGGGTACGGCGCGACGACTCCGGTGAGCTTGGGCCAAGCTGACGCGCGGTCGTCGCGCGCGCCGCCTGTGGGTGCAAGCCCCCGTGGGGTGCC
>NZ_JBHXFA010000058.1:26501-40575 GCF_042724175.1 Streptomyces sp. NPDC127084 | reverse complement strand
CCGGGCTCCTTCCCGAGGCGCTGAGGTCCGGTCGGGCGGGCGGTCAGGCCGGCGAAAACGGTCAGTCGGCGAGACCCGCGAGGTCTCGGAGACGCCGGGCCTGGGCAGCTCGCTCGGCCTTCCGCTGCTCCTCGTAGCCGCGGTCCTGCGCACCGCGCAGCAGCGCCTTGGTCTCGATCACGGCGTCACGCGGGGCCGCGAGCAGAGCCGCCGCCAGGTCGCTTACGGCACCGTCGAGTTCCTCGGCGGGCACGACCAGGTTGGCAAGGCCGATCCGCTCCGCCTCATCGGCCTGGACGAAGCGTCCCGTGGCGCAGATCTCCAGCGCGCGGGCGTACCCGACCGCCGAGACGAGCGGATGCGTACCGGTGAGGTCGGGAACCAGACCCAGGCTGGTCTCGCGCATGGCGAACTGGACGTCCTGGGCGACGATCCTCAGGTCGCAGCCCAGGGCGAGCTGGAATCCAGCCCCGATCGCGTGGCCCTGTACGGCCGCGATCGACACCAGGTCATTGCGGCGCCACCAGGTGAACGCCTCCTGGTACTCGGCGATGACCGCGTCCAGTTCCTCGGCGGAGCCTCGTGCGAGGTCCAGGAACGACGGCTCGCCGTCGAAGCCTTCGGGCGTGAAGGCCTGGCGGTCGAGACCAGCGGAGAAGGACTTGCCCTCTCCGCGCAGCACGACCACCCGGACGCTGCCCGGCAGCATCCGCCCGGCTTCGGTCAATGCCCGCCAGAGAGCGGGAGACTGGGCATTGCGCTTGGCCGGGTTGGTGAGCGTCACCGTGGCCACCGCGTCATCGACGGTGAGCCGTACGCCGTCCTTGTCGAGCAGCACAGAGTCCAGCGAGTCGTGCGCGGTCATGGGGAGCCTCCGGTTCCGGTGCGGTCAGTGCAGCGAGAAGTTAAGTTACTGCACAGTAACCACCCCGTCGACCTTTCGATCGACGGAGTGGCCGACACCGGAACCGTCCGGCCGACCTCAGACGCCACCGACTTCGGCGGCTGCGCGCGGAACGATCAGGCTACGCGGCCTTCTTGCCCCGCGTAGCTCCGCCGCGTCCCCGCAGCGTGACTCCGGACTCGCTGAGCATCCGATGCACGAACCCGTAGGAGCGGCCGGTCTCTTCGGCCAGCGCCCGGATACTCGCACCGGAGTCGTACTTTCGCTTCAGGTCTGCCGCGAGCTTGTCGCGCGCGGCGCCGGTCACCCGGCTGCCCTTCTTCAGAGTCTCGGCCACCCGTGCCTCCTCATGGGAAGTGCGCTCTGGACTTCTCATGATCACCCCTAGCGGGCCTCATGGCCACCCATTCGACAAGGTCTGTGCCACAAGGTTTGGCCGCAAGACGCTTCCGGACGCGGCCGCAGCGGCGGATTCCGGTTACGGCTGCCGAGACGTTTCCGCGAGCCACGCCGGGAAGTTCCTGGTCAGAGCGGGTGCGCACCGGACGGAGCGGTTCCGGTGCACCGCGCGGGCGGCGCGGGACAGGGAAAGCCACCGCCACGCCGGGGGATGAGACGTTCTCACTCAGATGAAGGACAAGCGGTGGGCCGAATGATCCATACGCAGGGGATCAGGATCCCCCGGGTGGTCGTCGGGAACCGGCACACTGGAGGGCGACACCGGCACGCGGCCAACGGCGACGTCAGGCGAGGGCCACCAGATCCGCGTAGTCCGCACCCCAGAGGTCCTCGACCCCGTCCGGGAGCAGGATGATCCGCTCCGGCTGGAGCGCCTCCACGGCGCCCTCGTCGTGCGTGACCAGGACGACCGCACCCTTGTAGGTGCGCAGCGCTCCGAGGATCTCCTCGCGGCTGGCCGGGTCGAGGTTGTTGGTCGGCTCGTCCAGCAGCAGCACATTGGCCGCCGAGACCACCAGCGTGGCCAGCGCGAGCCTGGTCTTCTCGCCACCGGACAGCACCCCGGCCGGCTTCTCGACGTCGTCACCGGAGAACAGGAAGGAGCCGAGCACCTTGCGGACCTCGACAAGATCGAGGTCGGGCGCGGCGGAGCGCATGTTCTCCAGTACCGTGCGGTCCGGGTCCAGCGTCTCGTGCTCCTGGGCGTAATAGCCCAGCTTGAGGCCGTGGCCCTCGACAACCTCGCCGGTGTCGGGGGTCTCGACCCCGCCGAGGAGCCGCAGCAGGGTGGTCTTTCCGGCGCCGTTCAACCCGAGGATCACGACGCGTGAGCCCTTGTCGATGGCGAGATCCACATCGGTGAAGATCTCCAGGGAGCCGTAGGACTTGGACAGGCCCTCCGCGGTCAGGGGGGTCTTGCCGCACGGCGCGGGCTCGGGGAAGCGCAGCTTGGCGACCTTGTCTGCGGCCCGGACGTCCTCGAGGCCGGACAGCAGCCGTTCGGCGCGGCGCGCCATGTTCTGCGCGGCGACGGTCTTGGTGGCCTTGGCGCGCATCTTGTCGGCCTGGGCGTTGAGCGCCGCCGCCTTCTTCTCCGCGTTCTGGCGCTCCCGCTTGCGGCGCTTCTCGTCGGCCTCGCGCTGCTGCTGGTAGAGCTTCCAGCCCATGTTGTAGACGTCGATGGTGGAGCGGTTGGCGTCGAGGTAGAAGACCTTGTTGACGACGGTCTCCACGAGGTCGACGTCGTGGGAGATCACGATGAATCCGCCACGATAGGTCTTCAGGTAGTCACGCAGCCAGACGATCGAGTCCGCGTCGAGATGGTTGGTCGGCTCGTCCAGCAGCAGGGTGTCGGCGTCCGAGAAGAGGATCCGGGCGAGCTCCACACGGCGGCGCTGACCACCGGAGAGGGTGTGCAGCGGCTGGCTGAGCACCCGTTCGGGCAGGTTGAGCGCCGCGGCGATCGTGGCTGCTTCCGACTCGGCGGCGTAACCGCCCTTGGTCAGGAACTCCGTCTCCTGGCGCTCGTACTGCTTCAGCGCCTTCTCCTGGGTGGCGCCCTTGCCGGTGGCGATGCGCTGCTCGTTCTCGCGCATCTTGCGGATCAGGACGTCGAGGCCACGGGCGGAGAGGATGCGGTCGCGGGCCAGGACGTCGAGGTCGCCGGTACGCGGGTCCTGCGGGAGGTAGCCGACCTGCCCGGAGCGGGCGATCTGGCCGGCGGCGGGGACGCCCTCACCCGCGAGGCACTTGGTGAGCGTGGTCTTGCCGGCCCCGTTGCGGCCGACGAGGCCGACGCGGTCGCCCTTGGCGATACGGAAGGTGGCGGACTCGATGAGGACACGGGCGCCGGCGCGCAGCTCGACGCCGGAAGCGGTGATCACGGAAAGACTCCAGAACGGGACGGACGGCGGAAGGACGACGGGGCGTGCGCGCGGAGGCTTCGACGCCGTCTAATCCACAAGGAGAATTGCCATGGGAGGCAGTCTACCGGGCTGGTGCGACCGGATTTCTGTGGCACTGGCCACGGTTCCGGTGCGCTGCCCATGGCGGACAGCACACCCGCGGGGCGCAGGGGGCGTGCGCGAGCGCCACGCAAAAGGGGCGGGCCGTACCGTGCTGATCGATACTCAGGATCATGCAGTTCGACGATGACGCCGACCTGGACACCTCGGAAGTCCAGGATGTGCGGGGCAGGCGGTTGCCGGGCGGGAGGGCCACCGTCGGCGGTGGGATCGTCGGATTCATCGCACTGATCCTTGGGCTGATCTTCGGCGTCGGCCCCGATCAGCTCGGGCTCACCGAAGGCGGCGGGGAAACCCGGCCGAGCGCCTCGACGGCGGCCCAGGTGAGCCAGACCTGCCGCAAGGGGGCGGACGCGAACACCCGCGACGACTGCCGGATCGTTGCCGTGGTCAACAGCCTGCAGGACTTCTGGCGCGCGGAGTACGTCCGACGCGGTGGGCGGTACGCGGACGCGCCGACGGTGATGTTCACCGACAAAGTCGGGACCGCGTGCGGATCGGCCACGTCCGCGGTCGGCCCCTTCTACTGCCCGGCCGACCACAAGGTGTACCTGGACCTCAGTTTCTACGACGACCTGCGCACCAGGTTCGGGGCGTCCGGGGGACCGTTCGCCCAGGCGTATGTGGTGGCCCATGAGTACGGCCACCACATCCAGAACCAGATGGGCACCCTGGCCTTGGCCCAGGACAACCGGGCGGGTGCGGGGAGCAATGCTGTCCGGGTGGAGTTGCAGGCGGACTGCTACGCGGGGGTGTGGGCGCATCACGCCACGACGGCTCCGGACGAGAAGACCGGGAAGCCGCTGCTGACCCGGCTGACCAATGCGGACATCAGGGAAGGCCTCGACGCGGCGGCGGCGGTGGGCGATGACCGGATCCAGCAGGCACTGCAGGGGCGGGTCACCCCGGAGACCTGGACGCACGGGTCCGCGGCGCAGCGTCAGCAGTGGTTCCACACCGGCTACCGCACGGGCGACATGGCCGCGTGCAACACCTTCCGCTGAGGTGCTCCATCCCGGCTTCGCCGCAGCTCCGTCCCGACTTCGCGGCACTTCGCGGGACTCAGCCGGAGGAGCGGCGGGATCCCGGGCATTGTCAGGGGCCCCTGCCAGACTGAGATCTGGATCACATTCCCGTGGTCATGCGGGGACGGGACGTGCGTGGAGCGCGTGACGGAGGAGGGAGCGAGATGGCGGAGGCACCGAGCATCTGCCCGACACTGCTGTACGCGGACGCCAAGGCCGCGATCAAGCAGCTCACCGAGGCCTTCGGCTTCACCGAGCACGCCGTGTACGAGGGCGGGAACGGCAAGGTGGTGCACGCCGAGCTGTCGTATGGGAACGGGATGGTGATGCTGGGCAGCAAGGGCACGGGCAGCGAGTTCGACAAGCTGATGGAGCGCGGCGGCCCGGTCGGCGTCTATGTCCAGGTCGACGATGTGGACGCGCACCACCGCCGCGCGGTGGAGCACGGGGTCGCCGTCCTGCTGCCGCCCACCGACCAGGAATACGGCTCCCGGGACTACATGGCGCGCGATCTGGAAGGCAACGTCTGGAGCTTCGGGACGTACCGACCGGGGGCGAGCGCGGACTGACGGAAAGGACCGAGCCGCTGGAGGTCACGCGCCCCCGGTGTGCACCTGGAAGGCCGCCCGGCGGAGAGCCTTTGCCAGGGCGGGGTCGGGGTGGGCGGCGGCCAGTGCGACCAGGACCTGCACCGTGCGCGGGTGGCCGACCGCCCTGACCTCCTCCAGCAGGGCGGGGACGGTGCCCTGGACGGCCGCCTCGAGGTGACGGACCAGCAGCGTGGCCTCACCGTGGTCGGCGACGGCTGCCGCGGTGTCCACCCAGAGCCAGGTCGACTCCTCGCGGGTCAGCACTTCGGCCGCGTCGTCCGGGTCCGCGCCTTCGTACTCGGCGAGCCAGAGCAGAGCGTAGGGGCGCAGGGGCGGCTCCTCGGCGGCGGCACGCACCCCGGCCTCGGCGGGGGCGCCGACGACGCGGAGGGCCTCGAAGGCGAGG
Organism: Streptomyces sp. NPDC127084; assembly: GCF_042724175.1. Lineage (NCBI taxonomy): Bacteria > Bacillati > Actinomycetota > Actinomycetes > Kitasatosporales > Streptomycetaceae > Streptomyces > Streptomyces sp. NPDC127084. The sequence continues at coordinate 35,167 of NZ_JBHXFA010000058.1, read as the reverse complement.
CCGCGCAGCAGCGCGTCCTCGCCGCGGGCCGCGGCGAGGAGTTCGGAGACGGCGCTGGAGACGGTGCGGGCGGCCAGCCAGGCGCGGTATTCGTCCCGGGCGGGTCCTGGGCTGAGCCCGGCGCAGGCACGAAGCAGGTCCTCGGCGGAGTGCTCGATATGGCCCGCGGGGCTCTGGGCCGCGACGCAGATCTGCTCCAGCTTGACCCAGACCGCCCAGCTGCCGAGTGGGGTGAGGGTGGCCTGGCCCTCGCCGAGGGTGAGCGCGCCCACGGCGGCGAGGCCTTCCAGGGCCCAGTCCATCAGCGCGGGGAGCAGGGCGTCGGGGACGGTCCGGTCCTCCGGGACGGCCAGGGACGAGACCGCGGCGCTCGGCGAGGCCTCGGTTGCCGGGTCCCCGTCGGGCTCGCGCTGCGGGGGTACGGCCGGGTCAGGGCGGGGGGCGCGGGGGGTGACGGGCACTTCGCAGCGCTCGTCACGCAGCTCGGCGACACGCTGCTGGAGCAGGTCCAGCAGGGCAGGCGCAAGGACGGGACCACCGGAGAGCTGAAGGAGGGTGAGGACCTGGGGGATGGCTTCGACGACTTCGGCGACGGCCGCGGGAGCGACGTCATCGGGTGCTGGGTGGATCAGCGACCAGGCGTCGAACAGGGCGACCCAGCCCCGTAGCACGGCGGTGTCATCGCGGTCCCAGGCGTTGAGGCGCCAGCCGGGGCGGGCGGTGCTGCCGTGGAGTTCGACAAGCCCGGCGAGACGTGCGCGGTCCCAGCTCGCGCTCGCCTGGTCCGGTGACAGCCCCAGCGCCGCCGCGGCCTGTTCCCGTACGGCGGTGCGCACGGCCGCGTCGGGGCCCGCGGCGGCCCAGCGGGCGATACGGACGGCGTCGGCGAGGGCCTCGCGCGCCTGACGGGCCAGTTCGGCGGCCGGCGGAGTGCCCTCTGGCGGGCGCGGAGCGGGGCGCGTACGCCGGTTCGCCACGACGCGTCGGGCTGTGGCGGTGGGACGGGGACGGACAAGACGGAGCCTGGAGTCGCGCACGTTACGGGACGTCACGGGGAGCAGTCTTCCCGCTGTCGGCCCGAAAGCCCAATCGGAAAGCGGGATCCCCTTGTCAGGATCCGGTCACGGGGTGGATGCGAGCCCGGGACAGGGCCTCTCGCCGACCGCTCGGGGTCGCTCACGGGCGGACCGGCAGCAGGCACCGGTGCCGCCCGGGGCGGCTGGTCCGAGGGAGGACGCTCAGATCAAGGGGGTGAGGAAGCGGCGGAGGGCCTCTTCGTAGCGTGCGGGGTCGGCGTTCCACATCGCCGCGTGCGGGGCTTCGGTGACGGTGTGGAGGCTGACCAGGTCCGGTCGGCGGGCCGCGAGATCCCGGGCTGGGGCCCAGGGCGCGATTCGGTCGTCGGGGCCGTGGAAGATCAGCGTGGGTACGCCGAGACTGCCCGGGTCCGCGGCTTCCCGCAGCCGGTCGCCGTGCAGCCCGGTGCGCCCCTGAGCGGCACGCACCGCCAGTGGGAGGAGCACGGAGGGGGTGTGGCGGGCGGCCGCCAGGGCGCGCAGTGTGTCCTCCCAGTCGAGCACCGGGGAGTCCAGGACGAGCCCCGCGATCCGGTCCCGTAGGGCCGAGTTGGCTGCGGCGTGCAGGGCCATCGCGGCTCCGACGGACCAGCCGTGGACGATCACGCGTTCGGCACCGGCGCGGACGGCGTACCGGATGGCCGCGTCGAGGTCGCGCCACTCGGAGTCGCCGAGATGGCCGAGGCCGTCGGGTGACCGGGGCGCGCCGCGGTCACCCCGGTAGGAGATGGCCAGTACCGGTACCCGCCGCTCGGTGAGGAACGGCATCAGGTTCAGTACGTGCTCGCGGGTGGCGCCGAGACCGTGCACGGCGATGATCCATGTGCTGCGGGGCCCGGGGACGAACCAGGCGGGCAGGGGTCCCAGTTCTCCGTGGACCTCCACATCCTCGTGGTCGATGCCGAGCGCTTCGGACGGCGTCCCGCTGTGCAGCCGCGGGGTGAAGCGGACCTTGGTCCCGATGTCGAGGCTGCCGTGGCCCACGCTCTCCAGCCGGCGGACGACGGTGTCCGCGGCATGGGGGACGTCTTCGAGTACCGGGCCCACAACCGCGTGGACCCCTGTGCCGGCGAGCCCGTACATACCGGGGCGGAGTGAGGCGAGGCTGCGGGTGAGCGTGATCCGGCCCGGCCCCGTGGCGTGCACGGTGAGCCGGGGCTCGCCGGGTACGGGGCGTTCGGGCGCGGCCTTGAGTGCCGCGTCGCTCGCGTACCGGCCCGCGGCGAACGCGGCGGCTCCGATACCTACCAGGGTGGTGACGGCCGTTGCCGTCGCTGTAGCCGGGCGCACCGTTCCAGTGTGGTGACGTCAGCCCCGGGCTGCCAGTGGGCGCGCCACCCTGAGTGACGTGCCGTGCACCGACCAGCGGATCAGCCGGTCAGCCGGTCAGCCCGGCTGACCGTAGGTACGGAGCTTGTCGCGCACCTCATCGACCTGGGTCCGTGAGAGCAGGCTCGGCCCGCTGCCGGGGACGGAGCTGGCGGTGAGCCATACGCGGCACATCCACTCCAGCTGGGCGGTTCGGTCGTAGGCCTGGTCGAGCGTGGCCCCGTAGGTGACGGTGCCGTGATTCTGGAGCAGGCAGCCCGTACGGTCCGCGAGTGCGTCGAGCATATGGGTGGCGAGCTGCTCGGTGCCGTAGAGCGCGTACGGGGCGACGCGGACGGGTCCGCCGAGGGCCGCCGCCATGTAGTGGATCAGCGGCAGCTCGGTGACCAGCGTCGATACGGCGGTGGCGTGCACGGCGTGGGTGTGCACGATGGCGGCGGCGTCGGTGGCGCGGTAGACCGCCAGGTGCATCGGCAGCTCGCTGGTGGGGATCAGCTCGCCCAGCACACGGCGTCCGTCCAGATCCACACCGACGACGTCCGGCGGACCGAGCCGGTCGTAGGGCACCCCGGTCGGTGTGACGAGCACCACATCACCTGCCTCGGTGGGCACACGGACCGAGACATTGCCCGAAGTGCCGACCACGAGCCCGTCCGCCACGGTCCTGCGGGCGGTGGCGACGAGATCCGCCCATGCCCGTACGACCGACGGGTCCCGCCGCACTTCCCCCAGCTCGGGCTGCTCGCCCCCTCGCCGAACGCTCATGTGCTGATCATGTCAGGGACCGGGTGATTCCGCGCCGTGCACGGGCTCCCGTTCCAGGCCGAGCGGCCGTACTCTCCTAGAGTCACTCCTGAGCCGTGCTGAGTTCATCTTCCGTTCACTCAGGTTGCTTACGTTCGACCGGCCACTGACGTCCAATAGAAGCCTGGGTAAATGGAACACATCACGCTTCTCCTCGGGATCGTGATCATCACCGCTCTCGTGTTCGATTTCACGAACGGTTTCCACGACACCGCCAACGCGATGGCGACGACCATCTCGACCGGGGCGCTCAAGCCGAAGACGGCGGTGGCCATGTCCGCCGTGCTGAACCTCGTCGGCGCCTTCCTGTCCGTCGAGGTCGCCAAGACGATCTCCGGCGGGCTCATCAACGAATCGGGCATCCGCACGGAAGTCATATTCGCGGCGCTCGTCGGCGCGATCCTGTGGAACCTCCTCACCTGGCTGCTCGGCCTGCCCTCCAGCTCGTCGCACGCCCTGTTCGGCGGCCTCATCGGCGCCGCCGTGATGTCCGCGGGCTTCTCGGCCGTCAACTACGGGACGATCGTCACCAAGGTGCTGATCCCGGCCGTCGCCGCGCCGGTGGTCGCCGGTCTCGCCGCGTTCCTCGCCTCAAGGCTGACGTACAAGATCGGCAACGGAGCGGACGACAAGGCGACGACCAAGGGCTACCGGGCGGGCCAGATCGCCTCGGCCGGGCTGGTCTCCCTGGCGCACGGCACCAACGACGCGCAGAAGACCATGGGTGTCATCACCCTGGCCCTGGTCACCGGTGGTGTCCTCGTCCCGGGCTCCAACCCCCCGATGTGGGTCATCGTCTCCGCCGGTGTGGCCATCGCGCTGGGCACCTACCTCGGCGGCTGGCGGATCATCCGCACCATGGGCAAGGGCCTGACCGACCTCCAGCCGCAGCAGGGCTTCGCCGCCCAAACCAGCGCCGCGACGGTCATCCTGGCTTCCTCGAACCTGGGCTTCTCGCTCTCCACCACCCAGTCCTGCTCCGGTGCCGTGATGGGCGCGGGCCTCGGCCGCAAGGGCGGTGTGGTCCGCTGGTCCACCGCCACCCGGATGTTCGTCGCCTGGGGTCTCACCCTTCCGGCGGCCGGTCTGGTCGCCGCCGCGGCTGAGTTCCTCACCAGTCAGGGCACCTGGGGCACGGTCACCGTCGCCGTCCTGCTGGTCGCGGGCTCGGGCGCCATCTGGGCGGTGTCGCGCCGCAAGCCGGTCGACCACACGAACGTCACGGCGGAGGAGACCTCCGGGATCGCCGAGGCTCCGGGTGTGGTGACCACCGCCATCGCGGCCGTGACCCCGCCGCCCACCCTCGCCACGGCCGAGGAGCTGATGGCCACCATCCCCGCTCCCGCCGGCGAGTCCACCCCCGCCCCCACCGCTTCGGTGTAAGGGAAGTAAGGAAAAACGAATCAGCATGAAGATCGACTGGGCAGCTCTGGGCTCCGTCTTCGGCGTGAGCCTCGTTGTGACCGTCGCCCTGGTGGGACTGTTCACCCTGGGCATCGCGGGCCTCTCCAAGCAGGAGGCAGCCGCCGCGCAGGGAGGCTCCGCCGGCCTGGCCCGCACGGGCGCGTACGCCTGCTTCGCGCTGTGCGCCGCGGCCGTGGCGTACGGGATCTATCTGATCGTCGCCTGACGATCGGAACGGACGACCGGTAGCAGCGGTCAGCAGCACGGAACAAAGAGCCGGGAGCCGGACATCCCAGAAGGGGTGTCCGGCTCCCGGCCTGTGTGCGCCTCGGCTGAACCGGCCCCCGGACTTCGCAACCCTTGATGTGGGCCTGCGCACACTGTCCCGCCGCAGGTCAGAGGTGAGTTGACGGGTGTTCGCGGCCCATGGTGGACTTCCGGGGCCACTTACGGCGGCAGAAGAGGAAGCCGGTGCGAATCCGGCGCGGTCCCGCCACTGTCACGGGCGCCACCCCTTCACCGGGGCGCGTGCCGAAGCCAGGAACTCTCTCCCGCCGGATCACGTCGAGCCAGGGCGCGGACCCTGAGTGAGGACGCACATGCCTGCCGAGCAGCGGGCGCCGGGGGGACTTGTCCCTGCTGTCGCTGTCCCTGCCATCACGTTCGCGTACGGTGCCACGGCCGGACTCGCCGGCGACCTGCTTCTCGGCGATCCCCGCCGGGGTCATCCGGTCGCCGCCTTCGGCCGGGCCGCGAGTGCCGTCGAGCGCCTGCTCTGGCGCGACCACCGCGGCTGGGGCGCCCTGCACACCGCGGTGTGCGCCGGGGGCGCGATCGCCGCGGGCGCGCTGGCCGCCGCTTCCGTACGCCGTTCCCGTACCGCTTCCCTGGCGCTGACCGCCGCCGCCACCTGGGCCGTCGTCGGCGGTACGACACTCGGCCGGGAGGCCAGGGCGATCGGCGGGGCCCTCGAGGCGGGTGACATCGAGACCGCCCGTGAAAGGCTGCCCCATCTGTGCGGCCGTGATCCGCAAACCCTGGACGGTCCCGGAATCGCCCGCGCTGTGGTGGAGTCCGTCGCCGAGAACACCTCGGACGCCGTGGTGGGCGCGCTGGTGTGGGGCGCGGTGGCGGGGGTGCCCGGTCTCGTGGGCTTCCGTGCCGTGAACACCCTGGACGCCATGGTGGGCCGCAAGTCGCCCCGCTACCGGCGCTACGGCTGGGCGTCGGCCCGGCTCGACGATGTGGCGGGTTGGCCGGGCGCCCGGCTGACCGCGGGCCTCGCGGTGCTCGCGGGCGGGGACCCGCGCGGTGCCGTACGGGCCTGGCGGGCGGATGCCGCGAAGCATCCCAGCCCCAACGCTGGTCCGGTGGAAGCGTCGTTCGCGGGCGCGCTCGGGGTACGTCTCGGGGGGACGCTCTCCTACGGCGGGCGCGTTGAGCACCGGCCCGTGCTCAACGGCCCGGGCAGGACCGTCGGGGTGGCGGATATCGAGCGCGCGGTGCGGCTGTCGCGCCGCGTGGGGGTGCTGGCGCTCGCGGTGTGCGCGGGCGCACGACTTGGGTGGGGAGCGGCTGCGGCCATGAGGGGGAGGCGGAAGTGAGCGGCGGAGGACTGCTGATCGCGGGAACCACGTCGGACGCGGGCAAGAGCGTCGTCACGGCGGGTATCTGCCGGTGGCTGGTACGCCGGGGTGTGAAGGTCGCCCCTTTCAAGGGGCAGAACATGTCCCTCAACTCCTTCGTCACCCGCGAGGGCGCCGAGATCGGCCGGGCCCAGGCCATGCAGGCCCAGGCGGCGCGCGTGGAACCGTCGGCGCTGATGAACCCGGTGCTGCTCAAGCCGGGCAGCGACCGCTCCAGCCAGGTCGTGCTGATGGGCAAGCCGGTGGGCGAGCTCAGCGCGCGGGGCTACCACGGCGGCAGACAGCAGATGCTGTTCGAGCCCGTCGTGGAGTGCCTGGAGAAGCTGCGCGGTACCTATGACGCGGTGATCTGCGAGGGCGCGGGCAGCCCCGCCGAGATCAATCTGCGGCGCACCGACATCGTGAACATGGGCATCGCCCGAGCCGCCCGCCTCCCGGTCGTGGTGGTCGGGGACATCGACCGGGGCGGGGTGTTCGCACAGTTCTTCGGGACGACCGCGCTGCTCGCGCCCGAGGACCAGGAGCTGGTCGCGGGCTATCTGGTCAACAAGTTCCGCGGCGATGTGACCCTGCTGGAGCCGGGCCTGGAGATGCTGCACGGACTGACCGGACGGCGGACGTTCGGTGTGCTGCCGTACGCCCATGGCCTCGGCATCGACGAGGAGGACGGGCTGCGGGTGTCGCTGCGGGGCGCCGTACGCGAGTCGGTGACCTCCGCACCGCTGGGCGAGGACGTACTGCGGGTCGCGGTGTGCGCCGTACCGCTGATGTCCAACTTCACCGATGTGGACGCGCTGGCGGCCGAGCCCGGTGTGATCGTGCGGTTCGTGGACCGCGCCGAGGAACTCGCCGACGCGGATCTGGTGGTGGTGCCCGGCACCCGCGGCACGGTGAAGGCCCTCGCCTGGCTGCGCGAACGCGGTCTCGCTGACGCGATCGCACGGCGGGCCGCGGAAGGCAGGCCGGTGTTGGGGATCTGCGGTGGCTTCCAGGCACTCGGCGAGCACATCGAGGACGAGGTGGAGTCACGCGCGGGCGAGGTCGACGGGCTCGGACTGCTGCCCGTGCGGGTGCGGTTCGACCGCGAGAAGACCCTGGCCCGGCCGGTGGGCGAGGCACTCGGCGAGCGGGTCGAGGGCTATGAGATCCACCATGGCGTCGCCGAAGTGCTCGGTGGTGAGCCCTTCCTGGACGGCTGCCGGGTCGGTGCCGTCTGGGGCACCCACTGGCATGGCTCGCTGGAGAGCGACGGCTTCCGGCGGGCGTTCCTCCGGGAGGTCGCCGCGGCGGCGGGACGCCGCTTCATACCGGCGCCGGACACCCGGTTCGGGCTGCTGCGCGAGGAGCAGCTCGACCGTCTCGGCGATCTGATCGAGGAACACGCCGACACCGCCGCCCTGCTCGAACTGATCGAGCGCGGCGCGCCCGCGGGCCTGCCCTTCATCCCCCCGGGCGCGCCATGAGGCGGGAGACTCCAAGCCCGGTGCGGGCGAAAACCGACGAACGCAGCCACGTGCCCACTCGGCGCGAGCGGGAAGCACGGGAGGACCGGAACGTATGAGTGGTGCTGTGCACTATCCCTTCACCGCGATCGTCGGCATGGACGATCTGCGCCTGGGACTGCTGCTGAACGCGGTCTCGCCCGCGGTCGGCGGGGTTCTCGTACGCGGTGAGAAGGGCACCGCCAAGTCCACCGCCGTACGCGCCCTCGCGGCGCTGATGCCGGATGTCGAGGTGGTCGCGGACTGCCGTTTCTCCTGCGCGCCCGGCGCACCGGACCCCGGCTGCCCGGACGGTCCGCATGAGGACGCGCCCGGCACCGAGCGCCCGACCCGCATGGTGGAACTGCCGGTCGGCGCGTCGGAGGACCGGCTGGTGGGCGCTCTCGACATCGAGCGGGCGCTCGCGGACGGCGTCAAGGCGTTCGAGCCGGGGCTGCTCGCCGACGCCCACCGCGGCGTGCTCTACGTCGACGAGGTCAACCTGCTGCACGACCACCTGGTGGACCTGCTGCTTGACGCGGCGGCGATGGGTGCCTCGTACGTGGAACGCGAGGGCGTCTCCGTACGGCATGCCGCGCGTTTCCTGCTCGTCGGGACGATGAACCCCGAGGAGGGCGAACTGCGACCCCAGTTGCTCGACCGATTCGGCCTCACGGTGGAGGTCGCCGCGTCGCGCGAGCCCGAGCAGCGGGTGGAGGTCGTACGGCGCAGGCTGGCGTACGACGCCGATCCGGCCGGTTTCGCCGCCCGGTGGTCCGGCGAGGAGGCCGCGCTGCGTGAGCGGGTCGTGGCCGCGCGGGCGCTGCTGCCGTCCGTGGTGCTCGGTGACGCGGCGCTGCGCCGGATCGCGGCGACCTGCGCGGCTTTCGAGGTGGACGGGATGCGCGCCGACATCGTGATGGCGC
>NZ_JBHXFA010000058.1:0-26491 GCF_042724175.1 Streptomyces sp. NPDC127084 | reverse complement strand
TGCGGGCGGGTGTCTGGGGCCCGGCGGCGCGCCCCCGGCCCGCGGCCACGTGGGCCGTTTCGGTGTGGGCCGCGCGCGGCCCCTCCTTCGCGTGGCCCCCCACGGCGACGGCGCTGGCGGCCTGGGCCGGGCGTACGGAGGTGCGGGAGGAGGACGTACGGCAGGCCGCCCTGCTGGCACTCCCCCACCGGCGGCGGCGCAATCCCTTCGACGCGCCGGGCCTTGACGAGGACAAGCTGGACGAGACCCTGGAGCAGTTCGGCGGGGACGATGAGCCGGAGCCGGACCCCGATCCCGACTCCGAGCCCGATCCGGACGGTGGCCCTGACGGGGGTCCCGGCGGCGGTGGCGGTGTTCCGCCACAGGGCCAGGGGCCAGAGGCTCCCGGGCACACCGGCGGGAACGAGTGCGAGGCGCCTGAACCGGCCGCCGCGCCGCCCGCCCGCGGTCCCGGTGCCGGCGAGAAGGCTCCCGTGGCGGCGGCCGACCCGTTCCGTACGAAGATGCTGAGCGTCCCCGGTCTCGGCGACGGGGCGGCGGGGCGGCGGTCCCGCGCCAGGACCGAACACGGCCGGACCACCGGCGCGCGGCGGCCCCAGGGCGCGCTGGGCAAGCTGCATCTCCCGGCGACCGTACAGGCGGCGGCACCTCACCAGCGGGCGCGCGGCCGTTCGGGTCCCGGGCTTGTCGTACGACGTGACGACCTGCGCCAGGCGGTCCGCGAGGGCCGCGAGGGCAATCTCGTGCTGTTCGTGGTGGACGCGTCCGGGTCGATGGCGGCGCGCCGCCGGATGAGCGCGGTCAAGGGAGCCGTACTGTCCCTGCTCCTCGACGCGTACCAGCGGCGGGACAAGGTGGGCCTGGTGACGTTCCGCGGACGGGGCGCGGAGGTGGCGCTGCCGCCGACCTCGTCGGTCGACGCCGCCGCCGCGCGCCTGGAGCAACTGCCCACCGGCGGGCGTACCCCGCTCGCGGCCGGGCTGCTGAAGGCGCACGACGTGCTGCGCGTCGAGCGGTTGCGCGATCCTTCGAGGCGCCCGCTGCTGGTCGTGGTGACGGACGGACGGGCGACCGGGGCGCGCGGCGAGGACGCCGTGGGCCTGGCCGCGCGGGCGGCCCGGCTGCATGCCGCCGACGGCACGGAGGGTGTGGTCGTGGACTGCGAGAGCGGGCCGGTGCGGCTGGGCCTCGCCGGGCGGCTCGCGGGTGAACTCGGCGGCAGCGCCGTCACCCTGGACGAGTTGCGGGCTGACAGCATCGCCGGACTCGTCAGGGACTTCAGGGACGTACACGCGAGCGCGGGTACGGGGACGGGAACCAACAGGAGGGCCGCGTAATGCCGCAGGGACAGCCGAGCGTGGTGCCGGACGACGGGCTCACCACCCGTCAGCGGCGCAACCGCGCGCTGGTGATGGTGCACACGGGAGTCGGCAAGGGGAAGTCGACGGCGGCCTTCGGGATGGCGCTGCGCGCCTGGAACCAGGGCTGGCCGGTCGGGGTGTTCCAGTTCGTCAAGTCGGCGAAATGGAAGGTCGGCGAGGAGAACGCGCTCAAGGCACTCGGCGCGACCGGCGAGGGCGGCACCGTCGACTGGCACAAGATGGGCGAGGGCTGGTCCTGGATCCAGCGCCCGCCGGGCGAGGGCGAGCCGTCGCACGAGGAGAAGGCGCGCGAGGGCTGGGAGCAGGTCAAGCGCGATCTCGCGGCGGAGAAGTACAAGTTCTACGTACTGGACGAGTTCGCATACCTGCTGCACTGGGGCTGGGTGGACACGGCCGAGGTGGTCGAGGTGCTGCGGGAGCGCCCCGGCAACCAGCATGTGGTGATCACCGGCCGCAACGCCCCGCGGGAACTCCAGGACTTCGCCGACCTCGTCACCGACATGTCCAAGGTCAAGCACCCCATGGACGCGGGTCAGAAGGGCCAGCGGGGCATCGAGTGGTAGCACGTCTCGTCATCGCCGCACCGGCGTCGGGCAGCGGCAAGACCACCGTCGCGACCGGCCTGATGGCGGCGTTCACGGCGAGTGGTCTCGCCGTGTCCCCGCACAAGGTGGGCCCCGACTACATCGACCCGGGTTACCACGCGCTCGCCACGGGACGCCCGGGACGCAATCTCGACTCGTACATGTGCGGTACGGAACTGATCGCGCCGCTCTTCGCGCATGGCGCGCGCGGCTGTGATCTGGCCGTGGTCGAGGGCGTGATGGGGCTCTACGACGGTGCGGCGGGCGAGGGCGAGCTGGCGTCCACGGCGCAGGTGGCGAAGCTGCTGCGGGCGCCGGTGGTGCTGGTCGTGGACGCGTCGTCGCAGTCCCGGTCGGTCGCCGCGCTGGTGCACGGCTTCGCCTCCTGGGACCCGGAGGTGCGGCTCGGCGGGGTGATCCTCAACAAGGTCGCCACGGACCGCCATGAGGCGCTGCTGCGGGACGCCCTGGAGGAGTCGGGCGTGCCGGTGCTCGGTGTGCTGCGCCGGGCGCCCGCCGTCAGCACCCCGTCGCGGCACCTCGGCCTGGTTCCGGTGGCCGAACGGCACACGGAGGCGCTGGACGCGGTGCGGGCGCAGGCGGAGCAGGTGCGGGCGGGCTGCGATCTGGAGGCCCTGCTGGCGCTGGCGCGCAGCGCGCCGCCGCTGGTCGCGGAGCCGTGGAGCCCGGCCGTCCCTGAGGAATCCGCGCGGGGCGGCGGGGCGCCGGTGATCGCCGTGGCGGGCGGCGCGGCGTTCACGTTCTCGTACGCCGAGCACGCGGAGCTGCTCACGGCCGCCGGTGCGCAGGTCGTGCCCTTCGACCCGCTGCGCGACGAGGATCTGCCCGAAGGCACCCGGGGCGTGGTCGTCGGCGGTGGCTTCCCCGAGGTGTACGCGCCTGAGCTGTCCGCCAACTCCCGGCTGCGCAAGGCGGTCGCGGAGCTGGCGCAGGCGGGCGCGCCCCTCGCGGCGGAGTGCGCGGGGCTGCTCTATCTGGCGCGTTCGCTGGACGGGAAGCCGATGTGCGGTGTGCTGGAGGCCGATGCGCGGATGTCGCCGCGGCTCACCCTCGGCTACCGGGACGCGGTGGCGGTGAGTGACAGCGCTCTGGCCGCGGTGGGCACCCGGATGCGGGGCCACGAGTTCCACCGCACGGTCATCGAGCCGGGCGCGGGGGCGCAGCCGGCCTGGGGACTGCGGCAGCCGGAGCGACGCGTGGAGGGGTTCGTACAGGGCGGGGTGCATGCGAGCTACGTCCACACTCACTGGGCGGGAGCTCCGGACACGGCGTACCGCTTCGTACGGCACTGCGCCCAGTGGTCCGGGCATGCGGACTGACTCCTGCCCGGTGTCACTCCGCGACGCCCGTCACCAGCCAGATGAACGCCACCCCGCCCACCGTGCACAGCAGCGTGGAGTGTGCGGGGTGGCGGTGGTGCGCCTCGGGCAGGATCTCGGCCGCCGCGAGATAGACCAGCACACCTGCGAAGAAGCCGAGGTAGCTGCCGAGCAGTTCCGGCGGCAGGGTGAACAGCGTGGTCGAGGCCGCGCCGACCACGGGCGCGAGCGCGGCGGCCCCCAGCATGGCGAGGGCCTTGCGGCGCTCGTTCCCGTAGAGACTGGTGACGGTGTAGGTGTTGAAGCCGTCGGCGAAGTCATGGCTGATGACGGCGAGGGCGACCGTGACGCCCATCCCGTCGCCCGCCTGGAAGGCAGCGCCGATGGCGATCCCGTCCATGAGGCTGTGGCCCACCATCGCCGCGGCAACCGCCATACCGACCCGTGGTACGCGATGCTCGTGCCCGTTCCGCGCGCGGTCCTGTGTCCCGTCGTAGGCGCCGTGCGCGGCGTGGCGGGCGGCCAGCGTCCGTTCGACGACGTGGGCGACCAGGAACCCGCCGACGAACAGCAGCAGTGCCTGCGGCACTCCGAAGACCTCGTGGCCCGCGGCGGCCATCGCCTCGGGCAGCAGATCGAGCCCCGCCGCACCGAGCATCAGCCCACCCGCGACGCCGAGGACCAGGTGCCTGCGGTCGGTCACACGCTGCGCCGTCCACCCGCCGAACAGCGTCATCAGGAACGCGCCGAGCGCGACGAACACCGCCATGGGTTCTTGCTAGCGGATACGGCCCCTCCCGCGCCGGGCGCCACGCCATGAGCCCTCTCGTCGTCGGGGTCGGGGCGCGGCGCGGCGCGCCCCCCGCCGAGGTAGTGGGGCTGATCCGGGCCGCGCTGCGGGAGCTTGCCGGGGACGGGCCCGAGACGGTTGTGGCGCTGGCTACCGTGGAGACCAAAGCGGACGAGCCGGGGCTCGTCGCCGCGGCGGCGGCACTCAGCGTACCCTTGCGGGCCTATCCGGCGCGGACGCTGGCCGGGGTACCGGTGCCGAATCCGTCGGGTGCGGTACGGGACGCGGTGGGCACGGCGTCGGTGGCAGAGGCCGCGGCACTCGCGGAAGGGGGCGAACTGGTCGTGCCGAAACGCACATCAGGGGAGGCGGGCCGACCCGGCACAGTCACGTGTGCGATCGTACGGCGTTCAGTGCCGCTGGACCCGAAGCCTCCGATTCCGGAGCCGGAGCACCGGCACCACCACCATGGGCGTCGCCGCCCCACCTCCGAGGAGAACGTGTGATTTCCCCGCCCGCATTGCTCATCTCGGCTCCCCGCGCCGGATGCGAGGCCGCGGCCGGTAGCGGAGCCCGCACCGTCCTGGGCGCGGTGGGTCACCCGTGAACGGACCGAACGACCCAGCCGACTCCACCGGCTCCACCGGCTCCACCGGCTCCACCGACCGGCACGACCCCCGCGATCCGCATGATCTGCGGCACCACGGCGACGCGGAGGTGCGGGACGCCCGGCTGACCGACCTCGCGGTCAATGTCCGTACCGGCACTCCGCCGCCCTGGCTGCATGAGCGGATTGCCGCGTCCCTGGCCTCGCTCGCCGTCTATCCCGACGGGCGGGCGGCGCGGGCCGCGGTGGCGGCCCGGCACGGCCTGCCGGTGGAGCGGGTGCTGCTGACGGCGGGCACGGCCGAGGCGTTCGTGCTGCTGGCCCGCGGGCTGCGGGTGAGCAGGCCGGCCGTGGTCCACCCGCAGTTCACGGAACCGGAGGCGGCGCTGCGGGACGCGGGGCACCAGGTGGCCCGGGTGGTGCTGCGCGAGGAGGACGGCTTCCGGCTCGATCCACGCGCCGTGCCGGAGGACGCGGACCTGGTGGTGCTGGGCAATCCGACGAACCCCACCTCGGTGCTGCACCCGGCCGCCACGATCACCCGGCTGGCCCGGCCGGGACGGATCCTGGTGGTGGACGAGGCGTTCATGGACGCCGTGCCCGGCGAGCGGGAGTCGCTGGCCTCGGTGACCGATGTGCCGGGGCTCGTGGTGCTGCGCAGCCTCACCAAGACCTGGGGGCTCGCCGGGCTGCGGATCGGCTACGTACTCGCCGCACCGGAGACGATCGCCGCGCTGGAGCGGGCGCAGCCGTTGTGGCCGGTGTCGACGCCGGCGCTGGTGGCGGCGGAGGCGTGCGTCTCGCCGCGGGCGCTGGTGGAGGCGGCGGGGGCCGCGGAGCGGATCGCCACCGAGCGGGCGCATCTGCTGGCAGGTCTCGCGGAGTTCGACGAGATACGCACGGTGCCGACGGCGCAGGGCCCGTTCGTGCTGGTCCGCACGGAGCAGGCGGACCGGGTACGTGAGTCCCTGCGGCGCCTCGGCTTCGCGGTGCGGCGCGGTGACACGTTCCCCGGGCTGGACCGGAACTGGCTCCGGGTGGCGGTACGCGACCGCGCTACGACGAATCGTTTCCTCCAGGCGTTGGACCAGGCTCTGTCGGCCGTGGGCGCGACCACGAGCGGCATCTGACGGGCAGCGGGGGCCGCCACGGTCCCCCGCTCCGCGCGTGTCAGTGCGAGTGCCGGCGGGAGTACGGGTGCACGTACCCTGCGGCCGGGACTGCCCGGCCGCAGGGCCTGCGGTTCAGCCCGGGAAGTCCAGCCCTTGCCGGCCTTACCGGGCCCCGGCCGGCGCCCCACCGGCAGCAGGCCAGGACCAGGGCAAGCCGAGTCCGGCCGGTCTGCCCGCGGGCGGCGTCTCCTGTTGCGGCGCGTGGCGGACGGGTTCTTCCCGGCGGGTCAGTCCCGGGCGCGACGGCGGGACATGGCCACCGCCGCGGCGCCGACTGCCAGCAGTGCGACCGCCCCGGCGGCGGCGTACGGGGTGGTCGAGCCCGCGCCCGTCGCCGCGAGGCCGTCGGAGCCCGGTTCGGCCGACGGGGACACCGGAGCCTGGGGTGCGGCCGGTTCCACGCCGGTCTGGGTCCGCAGGTCCGGTGCGGGAGCGGTGGCTTCCGGTGACTCACAGCTCGCCGCCGCCAGTGTCACCGTGCCCGCCACCTCCGCGACGTTCAGCTTCAGCGGGTTCACGGACACGTTCAGCTCCAGCGCGGTCGCCGCCGCCGTACGCGATGTCGTCTCCTTACGCGACAGGTCGAGCGTGACCGTGCCCACACCCGGTACCTCGACCTTCGACGGGCCACCCGATGTGAGGCTGACCTTCTTGCCCAGTGCCCGGACGGTGCCGAGCACATTGGCCGTGGCCACCGGTTTCCCGCCCGCCGTGCACACCGCCTTCGCCGTCACGTTCTCGACCTCGACCAGGGAGAGCAGGGCGAGACCGGGGACGCGCACCTTGGCGTGCGCGAGCGTGGCGACGCCCTCGGCGCGCTCCCGGTTCGCGGTCGCCCTGGCACCGGCCGCGTCCGCGCTCAGCATGCTGAACGGCCGCCCCTTGTCGACACCCTCCAGCTGAACGGTGAGCGCGGTCTTCTCCGCGTTCCCCGGCGCCCGCACCTCGTTGAGACTGGTCCTCAGCGGCACCTGGAGGGTCTTGTCCAGCAGGGAGACATCCAGTCGGGTACGCAGGACGACCGCGCTCGCCCGCCCTTCCGAGCCGCCCGTGGCGTGGGCGGGCCCGGCGAGGGCGAGGGGGCCCGGGACAGCCAGCCCGATGGCGGCAGCCGCGGAGACGGCGGCTGCGGAGCGGCGTGCGGGCATGCGGAAGGTTTTGCTGTTCACGGTGGTGGAACCCCCACAAGAGACATGGCTTCGCCGGGGACCCGTCCACCACGGGGACTCGTGTACGACGGCGGCGACTGAACATCCGCATACTTACGTACCGAGAGTGAACGTACGTACACCTGAGGTGAGTTCACTCCAAAGTGTGGTTTCGCGTCCTCATTCGATTCGCTGCGTCTGGGGCGGCACGTCGGCGGTCGGGGTGGGCCTGCCGCCGGAACCGGCCTCGTCCGGATACTGAGGGCATGGCGTTCCTTGTCTTCCTGACCCTTCCCGGACTGGTCATCCTGCTGACCGTGCTGGCCTTCGTCGATCAGCTTCTGCTGCGGATGGGCCGCTCCGGTCTCCTGCCATGGCGGAACGGCGCACGTCAGGGCCAGATATCGGCGACCGGGTTCGAGCAGCTGCACGCGAGCCTCTCACCCGGCAAGCAGAACGAGCTGAAGGAGCGCCAGTCGGCACTTCTGCTGCGCGACGACGAGGAGGACGGGGCGCCACCGAACCGGACCAGTGTGGATCTGGACGGCGGGACCGCGGTCGTCCGGATGCCCGCGGACGGCCGGCGGTAGTCCCGCCCGGCCTTCGGCGGCACGACCGGAACTCCGCCGCCCTCAGTACACCTGCCCCGGCCGGGGCCACACAGCCCAGGGCCCAGGCCGGGACACAGGACAGCCGTCACACCACCGCACGGCCGTCGACGATCACCCTGCGCGGTGCGGCCAGCACCCCCACATCCGCTCGCGGATCCGCCTCGTACACCACGAGGTCCGCCGGGGCGCCCTCCTCGAGACCCGGGCGCCCGAGCCAGCTTCGGGCACCCCATGCCGTCGCGGAGAGCGCCTCCACCGCCGGGATGCCCGCCTTCACCAGCTCGGCGACCTCCGCGGCGACGAGTCCATGGGGCAGCGAGCCGCCCGCGTCCGTGCCGACGAAGACCGGGACTCCGGCGTCGTACGCGGCACGTACGGTGTCGTAGCGGCGCTCGTGCAGCCGCCGCATATGCGCGGCCCAGCGTGGGAACTTCCCCTCCCCGCCGGCCGCGAGCCCTGGGAACGTCGCGATGTTGACCAGCGTGGGAACGATCGCGACACCTCGCTCGGCGAACAGCGGAATGGTCTCCTCGGTCAGCCCGGTCGCATGCTCCACGCAGTCGATGCCGGCCTCCACGAGGTCCCGGAGGGAGTCCTCGGCGAAGCAGTGCGCGGTGACTCGGGCACCCAGCCGATGTGCCTCGGCGATGGCCGCCTCGGCGGCCTCGCGTGGCCAGCAGGCGCCCAGGTCGCCGGTCTCGCGGTCGAGCCAGTCCCCTACGAGCTTGACCCAGCCGTCGCCCCGGCGCGCCTCTCGCGCCACATAGGCGACAAGGTCCTCGGGTTCGATCTCATGTGCGTAGTTGCGGATGTAGCGGCGGGTACGCGCGATATGGCGACCAGCCCTGATGATCCTGGGCAGGTCGTCGCGGTCATCGATCCAGCGGGTGTCGGCGGGTGAGCCGGCGTCCCTGATGAGCAGGGTGCCCACGTCACGGTTCGCCAGCGCCTGCTTCTCGCTGGTCACCTCGTCCACGGCGCCGTGTTTGTCGAGCCCCACATGGCAGTGGGCGTCGACCAGACCGGGCAGCGCCCAGCCGTCCACGGTCCGTACGTCCCCGGCCACAGGGCGTCGGAAGGTGACGCGTCCACCGACCACCCACAGCTCGTCGCGCACCTCCTCCGGTCCGACGAGGACCCGGCCTCTCACATGCAGCACCACGCCATCACTCATGGCACGCACTCTACGAGCCCCGGTGCCGCCTCCGGCAGAGGATCGCACGGCCGCAGCGGCGTCGGGACCGCCCGGACGGCCCGGGAAATCCCCGGCACTCCCACACAGCCTCCGGCACCCCTCCGCGCCCCTTTAGGCCACCCCAAAGGGAAACAAATAGAACTTAAATTCAAGAATACCCGGACTTTATTTATCCGGAGTAGCTCCCCGTATCCTCCTGCCCCGTTTCCCGCACCCTAAACGCCAAGATTTTCCGAGGTCACAACCCCACCATTCCAGGCACGCACCACAGGTTGCCCTCCATGTGACCGATGCCACACCAGAGATTTTTTGCCCCAATAACTCCAGCACAAAAAGGCCCAGTTCGGGAAACCCTCACGCGAGCGCACACACGCGCGCGATAACACACAAGGGCGCCGCACCCAACCCCCTGAGCACATGCAATTTCGCAATTCGCTCGGTAAATTCAATCCGCATGACCACCGCATTGAGCATCGACAGCCCACGAGTGGAGGACGGCGCCGCGATCTGGCGAATTGCCCGCGACTCCGAGGTCCTGGACCTGAACTCCTCGTACAGCTATCTGCTGTGGTGCCGCGATTTCGCCGCGACATCAGTGGTGGCCCGCGGCACGGACGGCGCACCGATCGCATTCATCACCGGTTACATCCGGCCCGAGCGCCCGGAGACGCTGGTCGTCTGGCAGGTCGCCGTCGACGAGACGCACCGGGGCCGCGGACTGGCCGGAACGCTCCTGGAGGCGCTCACAGCGCGGGTCACCGCCCACGGGGTCCGCACGATCGAGACCACCGTCACGCCCGACAACACCGCGTCCGACCGCCTCTTCGCCTCCTTCGCCGCCCGCCGGGGCGCCGGCCTGGAGCGCGAGGTGCTCTTCGACGGCGGGCTGTTCCCCGACGGGGGGCATCAGCCAGAAGTCCTGTACCGAATCGGCCCGATCGCGCCTGCCTCCGGCTGAGCAGCGCCGCCGCCACCGGCCAGGCAGGGCCCCCGGCCCTTGTTCCAGCCCGAACACCCCCACACCAGGAGAGATCGCTGTGACCATCACCCCGCCCGCCCTGAGTGTCTTCGAGACCCTGGAGTCGGAGGTGCGCAGCTACTGCCGCGGTTGGCCCGCCGTGTTCGACCGTGCGCAGGGCGCCCGCCTCACCGACGAGGACGGCCACTCCTACCTCGACTTCTTCGCCGGCGCAGGGTCGCTCAACTACGGACACAACAACCCCGTGCTCAAACGCGCGCTGCTGGACTACCTGGAGCGCGACGGCATCACCCACGGCCTCGACATGGCGACGACCGCGAAGCGCGCCTTCCTGGAGTCGTTCCAGAACATCGTGCTGCGCCCGCGAGACCTGCCGTACAAGGTGATGTTCCCCGGCCCGACCGGCACCAACGCCGTGGAGGCCGCCCTCAAGCTGGCCCGCAAGGTGAAGGGCCGCGAGGCGATCGTCTCGTTCACCAACGCGTTCCACGGGATGTCGCTGGGCTCGCTCGCCGTGACCGGCAACGCCTTCAAGCGGGCCGGCGCCGGCATACCGCTGGTCCACGGCACCCCGATGCCGTTCGACAACTACTTCGACGGGCAGGTGCCGGACTTCCTGTGGTTCGAGCGGCTGCTGGAGGACCAGGGCTCCGGCCTCAACAAGCCCGCCGCGGTCATCGTCGAGACCGTGCAGGGCGAGGGCGGTATCAACGTGGCGCGCGCCGAGTGGCTGCGGGCGCTGGCCGACCTGTGCCACCGCCAGGACATGCTGCTGATCGTGGACGACATCCAGATGGGCTGCGGCCGCACCGGTGCGTTCTTCTCCTTCGAGGAAGCGGGCATCACCCCGGACATCGTCACGCTGTCCAAGTCGATCAGCGGCTATGGACTGCCCATGTCGCTGTGCCTGTTCGCGCCCGAGCTGGACATCTGGGAGCCGGGCGAGCACAACGGCACGTTCCGCGGCAACAACCCGGCCTTCGTGACCGCCGCCGCCGCGCTGGACACGTACTGGGCCGACGGCCAGATGGAGAAGCAGACCATCGCCCGTGGCGAGCAGGTCGAGCAGACCCTGCTGTCGATCGCCGACGAGAACTCGGCGGCCGAGGTCCGCTTCCGCGGCCGGGGCCTGGTCTGGGGCATGGAGTTCGCCGACAAGAGCCGGGCGTCCGCCGTCTGCGCCCGCGCCTTCGAGCTGGGGCTGCTGCTGGAGACCTCGGGACCGGAGAGCGAGGTGGTCAAGCTGCTGCCGCCGCTGACCGTGACGCCCGACGAGCTGGACGAGGGTCTCAGCACACTCGCCCGTGCCGTCCGTGAGACGGCGTGACCACACACACCGCACACCCCTGTGCGCGCCCGGCAGAGCCAGGCGGAGCCATGAGATGACTGAGAAGCCCGGAAAAGAAAGGTTCTGAATCCACCGTGATCGTCCGTTCGCTCAAGGCCATCGAGAACACCGACCGGCATGTCAGGGCCAAATCGGGCACCTGGGAGAGCAAGCGCATCGTGCTCGCCAAGGAGAAGGTCGGCTTCTCCCTGCACGAGACCGTGCTGTACGCGGGTACGGAGACGTCGATGTGGTACGCGAACCACATCGAGGCCGTGCTCTGCGTCGAGGGTGAGGCCGAGCTCACCAACGACGAGACCGGCGAGTCGCACTGGATCGAACCCGGCACGATGTACCTGCTGAACGGCCACGAGCGTCACACGCTGCGGCCCAAGACCGATTTCCGCTGTGTCTGCGTCTTCAATCCGCCCGTGACCGGGCGGGAGGACCACGACGAGAACGGCGTCTATCCCCTGCTGACCGAGGAGGGCTGACACATGACCACCGCGATCACCGATCTCTACCCGACCCGCGGGGCGACCGAGGCGGCCGTCCCCCGTCAGGACCCGGTCGTCTGGTCGGCGCCCGGGACTCCGGGGCCGATCGCCCCCGCGGCGCTCCAGGCGTACGAGCGGGACGGCTTCCTGGCCATCGAAGAGCTGATCACACCGGCCGAGGTCGCGATCTACCGCGCCGAGCTCGACCGGCTGGTCTCGGACCCGGCGGTCAGGGCCGACGAACGCTCGATCATCGAGCCGAAGTCCCAGGACGTGCGCACCGTGTTCGAAGTGCACAGGATCAGCGAGCTGTTCGCCGCGCTGGTGCGCGATGAACGGGTGGTCGGCCGGGCGCGCCAGATCCTGGGCTCTGACGTGTACGTCCACCAGTCGCGGATCAACGTCAAGCCGGGCTTCGGGGCCTCGGGCTTCTACTGGCACTCGGACTTCGAGACCTGGCACGCCGAGGACGGGCTCCCCCGGATGCGGACCGTATCGGTGTCGATCGCGCTGACCGAGAACTTCGACACCAACGGCGGCCTGATGATCATGCCAGGGTCGCACAGGACGTTCCTCGGCTGCGCGGGCGAGACACCGAAGGACAACTACAAGAAGTCGCTTCAGATGCAGGACGCGGGCACGCCGTCGGACGAGGTGCTGACCGCGTTCGCCGACCGGCACGGCATCCGGCTGTTCACGGGCAAGGCGGGGTCCGCCACCTGGTTCGACTGCAACGCGATGCACGGGTCGGGTGACAACATCACCCCGTACCCGCGCAGCAATGTCTTCATCGTGTTCAACAGCGTGGAGAACACCGCCGAGGAGCCGTTCGCGGCACCGGTGCCCCGGCCTTCGTTCATCGGGGCGCGGGACTTCACCCCGGTGCGCTGACCGGTGCGGCTCAGGGCGGGCCGGGCGCGTGATCGCGTGCCCGGCCCGCCCTGGCGTCGGTCCGGTCAACCGGTGAGCGCCGGGTAGTCGATGTATCCCTCGTCTCCGCCGCCGAAGAACGCGGCCGGGTCGGGGGTGTTGTACGGGCCGCCCGCCGCGAGCCTGGCCGGCAGGTCCGGGTTGGCGAGGAAGAGTGCACCGTACGCCACCATGTCGGCGATCCCGTCCTCGACCAGGGTGAGCGCGCCATGGCTGGTGGGCCCGTCGGTCGCGGGGTTGAGGACGAGGACGCCGGAGAACTCCTTGCGCAGATCGAGTGTCAGCGAGCGCAGTGCGGGGGCGGCCTCCAGGATGTGCACATACGCGATACCCAGCGCGTCCAGCTCCCGGAGCAGTGCCGGGTAGGCGCGCTCAGCCTCGGCGAGCGGCTCGGCGATGTCGTTGTACGGGTTGGTGGGCGAGAGCCGGATAGCGGTGCGCTCGGGCCCGATGGCCTCGGCGACGGCCTTGACGGCTTCGACGGCGAAGCGGATACGGGACTCCGCGTCACCGCCCCACTCGTCGGTGCGGCGGTTGGTGTTCGGCGCGATGAACTGGTGGATGAGGTAGCCGTTGGCGCCGTGCAGCTCGACTCCGTCGAAGCCGGCCTCGACGGCCCGCCGCGCGGCGGCCGCGAAGTCCTCGATGGTGGCGCGCACCTCGTCGGCTGTCAGCTCGCGCGGGGCACCCGAGTCCCTGAGCCCATCGCGGGTGAACACCTGCGTGTCCGCGGTGATCGCGGACGGGCCGACCGGGGTCAGCTCACCGGGCAGCGTATCGGGGTGGCCGATCCGGCCCGAGTGCATCAGCTGGGCGAAGATCCGTCCGCCGTTCGCGTGTACGGCGCCGGTCACCCTGCGCCAGGCGGCGACCTGCTCCGCGTTGTGCAGGCCCGGGGTGTCGGGGTAGCCCTGGCCGACGGCGGAGGGCTGGATCCCTTCGCTGATGATCAGACCTGCCGATGCGCGCTGTGAGTAGTACGCCACGGTGGAGTCGGTCGGGGTGAGCCCTGGGCCATAGGCGCGGCTGCGCGTCATCGGGGCCATGGCGATGCGGTTGGCGAGCCGGGTACCGGACAGGTCGATCGGGTCGAAGGCAGTGGTCATGGGATCTCCCGGGTGAGAAGATTGGTCGACCAAGTAATTGGTCCGGGGTCCACCGTACACCATTGATTGGCCGACCAAGTTATTCTGGGGGAGGGGATGTGTGGGACCGTCGATGCAGCCCGGCGGCGCCCAGCCGCCCGCCCCCGAGACTCCGAGGAGGCCCATGAAGCCCGAGGTCGACCCCTCCCGCCCCGGCGACCTGCCGTCGGGGGCCGCGGGCTGCGGGCCGGTGAGCCATACCGTCACCCGGGTGGCCCGGCTCCACCGCATGGCCGCGGGCAGACTGCTGCGGCAGGCTGGTCTCTACCCCGGCCAGGAGGCCGTGATGATGCTGCTGTGGCAGAGCGGGCCGGTCCGGCAGTCGGAACTCATCAAGATCTGTGAGCTCGACCCGTCGACCATCACCAAGATGCTCCAGCGTCTGGAGCAGTCGGGCCACGTCCGCCGCGCCCCCGACCCGGCCGACCGGCGTGCGGTGCTGGTCGAGGCGACGGAGACCAGTTGTGCGCTGTTCGCCGAGGTCAACCGGGCCTGGCGTGAGCTTGAGGAACACACCCTCGCCGGGCTTGACCCGGCCGAGCGCGCCGAACTCGGCCGGCTCCTGGCCAAGGTCGAGGAGAACCTGTGCTCGGAGACGGCCGGCTGCCCGGAAACAGCCTGCGGCCCGGAGGAGCCGGACCGGCCATAGCCGGCCTGCGGCCCGGAGGCAGACAGTTCATCCGGACAGCACGTCGAGCGCCCTGTCCACGTCCGCTTCCGAGTTGTAGAGGTGGAACGAGGCCCGCATGTTCCCCGCGCGAGCCGATACGACGATCCCGGCACGGGCCAGTTCCGGCTCCCGGCCACCGAGCCCGGGCACGGCCACGATCGCCGAGTCCCCCGGCACCGGCTCGTATCCGAGCACCGCGAGTCCCCCGCGGAAGCGGGCCGCGAGCGCGGTGTCGTGTGCGTGGATCCTCTCCACGCCGAGCCGCTCCACCAGCGCGAGTGAGTGCTCCGCCGCGTGGTACGAGAGGAACGACGTCGGCTCATCGAAGCGCCGCGCCGACCGGGCGAACTCCTCCACCGGCCCGTAGCTGCCCCGCGAGAGATCCTCGCCGGCCAGCCACCCCGCGTGGAGCGGGGTCAGCGACCGCTGCGCCTCCTCCGTCACGGTGAGGAACGAGACCCCGCGCGGAGAGAGCAGGTACTTGAACGCGGCGGTGACGGTGTAGTCGTACTCCCCCGCGTCGAGCGGCAGCCATCCCGCCGCCTGACTGGCGTCGAGCAGCACACGGGCCCCGTGGGCCCTCGCCGCGTCCCGTACGGCCGCGAGATCCGCGACCCGGCCATCGGACGACTGCACGGCGGACAGCGCGACCAGCGCCGTCCCCGGCTCGATCGCCTCGGCGATCCGCTCCAGCGGCGCATACCGCACCTTCAGATCGCCACGGGCGGCGAACGGGGTGACCACGGAACTGAACTCTCCCTCCGGGGCGACGACTTCGGCTCCGGCGGGCAGTGAGCTCGCGATCAGTCCGACGTGCACGGCCACCGACCCGCCGAGCGCCACCCGCTCGGCACCGACACCGGAGATCCGCCCGAAGGAGGCACGGACCGCGTCAGTGGCCTCGAAGCTGCCCGAGCCTCCGGTCCCGGCGGCGAGCTGCTCGGCGAGCTGTTTGACGGCTTCGACCGAACGCCGGGGCAGCAGAGCGCAGTTGGAAGTGTTGAGATATGTCGTCGTGGGCGCGAACTCGGCGCCTCCCAGAGTGTCCATCAGTCTCCTAGCGCGAAACCCCCGGCTTCAGCCGAGGGGTAGTGGAGTCACCTCATTATGATCACCGACCCGGCTGGCCCCCTCGCCCTCGCCCACGTCGGGCACCGCGCCGACCGGGGCGAGGATCGGCACGCCACCCGGCACGCAGGCGGGCCGTCTCCGCTCCCGGTCCCACGCCGCGTCAGGACCCGTCGCGTAGCCCGTCCGGCCAGGAGCGGCGGAACTCGATGTGGTCGAAGGCGACGACGCAGCCCTCACCCACCGGGGACTGGGCCAGGAAACCGACCAGCGCCGCTTCGGCCTGTTCCCGGCTGCCGAGGCTGAAGATCCGGACGAAGGTCCAGTGAGCGCCGTCCGTGGACGCGTGGAAGGCGAAGGCGCCACCGGTGCGGCTGACGCGCAGCCAGACCCGGTCGCCGTCCACCACGAACGAGCTGGCGTCGTCGGAGTGGCCCCGGGTGACGACCGTGCTGATGGTCGGGGTGTCCGGGGACAGTTCCAGGCAGAGCTTGGCCCATTCGCGTTCGGCGACATGGACGTAGAGGGCGCCCGCGTCGAAGGCGGCGCCGAGGCCGGCCTTCAGACGGGCGATGAGCTGGAAGTCGCCCTCGGGTGCGCCGAGCAGGCGGGGCGCGTCGGAGACCGGGTCGAGGGAATCGCCGGTGGGCGGGACGAAGCGGTCCTGGCGAGCCCCCGCCCACCCGGTGAGCGTGCCGTTCTCGTACGCCCAGTGGGCGTCGGGGCCGTACGGGCGGAGCGGGAAGGGGAGTTCCGGCAGGGTGATCTCCTCGGTCACCGGGTCAGCCTTCCAGACCCTCCTGGCGGCCGTCGACCAGGCGCGGCAGACCGAGCGGGTTGTCGTCGCGCAACTCGGGAGGCAGGAGCGCCGCCGGGACGGACTGGTAGGTGACCGGCCGCAGCCAGCGCTCGATGGCGGTGAGGCCCACGGAGGTGAACGTGGAGGTGGCGGCTGGATAGGGGCCGCCATGGTACTGCGCGGGAGTGACGGCCACACCGGTCGGCCAGCCGTCGACCAGGACCCGGCCGGCGAGCGGCACGAGGGACTCCAGCAGCTCCGCCGCCGCGGGAAATCCGGTGCTGTCCGCGTCCGCCTCGTCCCCGGCCAGGTGCACGGTCGCGGTGAGGTTGCCGGGCAGCCGGGCGAGTACGGCCTCGATCTCGGCGCGGGACTCGTAGCGGGCGATGACGGTGACCGGGCCGAAGCACTCCTCCAGGAGCAAGTCGTGCGGGCCTTCGGTGGCCAGCAGTCCGGCCGGTACGGTCAGAAAGCCCGCACTGACGGTGTGCTCCCCGCCCGCGCCGGGTGTGACGGGCGTCTCGACGCCGTCCAGCGCGGCCCGTTCGGCGACGCCCGCGACGAAGGCGTCCCGCATCCGGTGGTCGAGCATCACCCCGGGCTCCGTCTCGCTCACGGCCGCTGTCAGGGACTTCAGCAACCTGTCCCCCGCATCGCCCGCCGGGGCGAGTACGAATCCGGGCTTGGTGCAGAACTGGCCCTCGCCCAGAGTCATCGACCCGGCCAGGCCGATACCGATCCCCTCGGCCCGCTCGGCCGCGGCGGCCTCGGTGACCACCACCGGGTTGAGCGAGCCGAGCTCCCCGTGGAACGGGATGGGTACGGGCCGGGCCGCCGCGGCGTCGAAGAGCGCCCGCCCGCCGCGTACCGAACCGGTGAAACCGGCAGCCGCCACCAGCGGGTGGCGCACCAGCTCGACACCCGCGTCGAACCCGTGCACCAGGGCGATCAGGTCCTCGGGCAGGCCGACCTGGTGGGCGGCGCGCCGCAGCACCGACACACACAGCTCGGAGGTGGCCGGGTGGTCGGGGTGGGCCTTGATGACAACGGGGCAGCCGGCCGCGAGGGCGCTCGCGGTGTCACCTCCGGGCACCGAGAAGGCGAGCGGGAAGTTGCTCGCCGCGTAGACGGCGACCACCCCGAGCGGGATGCGCCAGCGGCGCAGATCGGGCCAGGGCGGGGTGCGGTCCGCGTCAGGACGGCCGATGCGGATGTCGAGGAAGGACCCCTCGTCCACCGCGTCGGCGAACGCCCGCAACTGGCCTGTGGTCCGTGCCAGTTCGCCGGTGAGCCGCACCGGGCCCAGTGCGGTCTCGGCGTCGGCCGCCTCGATGACGTGCTCAGCCGCCTCGTCGAGCAGGCCGGCGGCGGTACGCAGCAGGGCGGCGCGGGCAGTACGGTCGGCGAGCGCGGCGCGGGCGGCGTGCGCGGCGCGCACCGTCTTTTCGAGCTCTTCGACCGTGGCCTCGACCGCGACTTGTTCGCGTCGCGTCCCGGTTCGGGGGTCCACGCTCCAGACTGGTGCTGCTCCCACCACGGCTTTCCTTCCCCGGGGTTGATACGCGGCTTGGTACGCGCGACGGTGCGGACCCTATTTCGGGGCGTTTGAAGGGGTCAAGGGATACCAGGGGCTGAGCTGGTCTCCGCCGCGCGGCGGAGACGGATCGCCGGCCAGCGGGAGGTCCGCGAGGGCGCGACCCCTGCCTCCCTCTCCGGCCAAGTAGGTTTCTCGGAAAGGGGCTTACGACGTCGTGCGGCTGACCGCCACCCCGTGTCGCGGCACCAAATGCCGCCGTCAGGAAGTCGGCTTATCCGTATCGGAGTCGACAGCGCTGACCTACCCTGTCGGCATGATCACCGGTCTCCTGATCGCCTTCTTCGCCGCCGTCGTCCTGCGGCGGCGCGGCGCGCGAGAGGCGCGCACGAAGGGCATGGGGCACATGACGCGCATGAGCTTCATGAGCCGCGTGAAGCACGGTCTCCGGGCACTTTTCGGTGCGCGGGCGCGACGCCGCTGGGTGCACCTGGTGCTGGGCGGCGCCCTGCTGATGCCGTACTGGCTGGTCGGCACGGTCGTGGTAGGGCCGCTGCTCGGTGCCGACGACGTCTTCGGCTCGTACCCCGTGATGTTCGGGGCGTACGCGGTCGCCCTTCCGCTGGCGGCGGTGACCGCGGTGTTCCCGCTGACCCGGATGATGTCGGTCGCCGCGGCTCGGGCGCTGTGCGGGGTGGGTCCGGAGCTCTTTGCGGACGGGCCGGCCGTTTCCCGGACGGCCAGGCTGCGCACGGCGGGCTGGTTCGCCCTGCATGTCGGCATGGGCGGACTGATCAGCGGGGCGTCGCTGGCCTTACCGCCGTTCGCGGTGACCACGGCGCTGCTGCCGCTGTCCGCCGCGATCCGTGAGTGGGCGCTGCTGCCCGCGTCGCTCGATCGGCCCTGGGTTCTGGCGCTCGCTCCGTTCGCCGGTGCGGCGATGCTGCTGGCCCTGGCCGGCTGCTCGGCGGCGGCGGGGGCGCTGCTGGCGCGACTGGCACCGGTGCTGCTGGGGCCGACGCCCGCCGACCGGCTCGCGGCGGCCGAACGGCGGGCGGCGGAGCTTGCCGCGCGCAACCGGCTGGCACGTGAGCTGCACGATTCGGTGGGGCACGCGCTGAGCGCGGTGACCCTCCAGGCGGGGGCCGCGGCCAGAGTCCTGGACAGCGACGCGCCGGACGACCGTGCCTTCGTCCGGGAGGCGCTCGCCGCCATCGAGGAGACCGCGCGCCGCACGGTCGGTGAACTCGACGGGGTGCTGGGCGTGCTGCGGCAGGACGACCATCCCGGCGACCCCCACGCCATCACCGGACCCACCCTGGATTCCCTGGAACTCCTGCTCGACGAGTGCGGGTTGACGGTCGCCTGCGAGATCGAGGCCGAGCTCGCCGGGGTCCCGGAGCGGATCTCGCGTCATGCGTACCGCATTGTGCAGGAGGGCCTCAGCAACGCCCGGCGGCACGGCGGCCCTGACACCGGTGGACCACAGCCGGGAGCCCCTCGGACCGTGTCCCTGCACATCGCCCGGGACGGCGAGGTCTTGCGGATCACCATCGAGAACCCGCTGCCGGACCGGCGGGGCACGGTCCGCGCCGGCGGCGGCCGTGGACTGCGCGGGATCGCCGAACGGGCGGCGCTGCTCGGCGGCCATGCCGAAGCAGGACCCAGCGAGGGTGCGTGGCTGCTGACGGCCCG
This sequence comes from Streptomyces sp. NPDC127084, assembly GCF_042724175.1. Taxonomy (NCBI): domain Bacteria; kingdom Bacillati; phylum Actinomycetota; class Actinomycetes; order Kitasatosporales; family Streptomycetaceae; genus Streptomyces; species Streptomyces sp. NPDC127084. Next base: position 7,018 of record NZ_JBHXFA010000058.1, on the reverse strand, counting down.
GCTCCCGCTGGCCGGTACGTGAGGAGAGGCCGATGAGCACGGCGGACACAGCAGGCACAGCGGACGCGGCGAACACGACAGGCACGACAGGCGAGCCGAGCCCGATCCGGGTCGTCCTGGCCGACGACGAGCGGATGGTCCGCACCGCGCTGAGGGTGATCATCGACGCCGAACCGGACCTGGACGTCGTCGGAGAGGCGTCGACGGGGGCGGAGGCGGTGTCGCTGGTACGGCGGCTGCGGCCCGATGTGGTGCTGATGGACGTGCGAATGCCGGAGGTCGACGGCATACGCGCCACCGAGCGACTCCTGCGCACCGTGGACCCGGCGCCGCGGATCGTGGTCGTGACGACCTTCGAGAACGACTCGTACGTGTACGACGCCCTGCGCGCCGGCGCCGCGGGCTTCCTGCTCAAGCGGTGCGGCGCCCAGCACCTCGTGGCGGCGGTGCGGCTGGTCGCGCGCGGCGACTCGCTGCTGTACCCGGCCGCGCTGCGCGGCCTCGCCGCCGCCCGTGCGCGCGGCACACCCCAACCACCGCCGTGGATGGTGCGGCTGACGGAGCGTGAGGCCGACGTGCTCAGGCTGATGGCCAAAGGGCTGACGAACACGGAGATCGGTGAGCGCCTCGGGGTCGGTCACGCCACGGCCAAGACACATGTCGCGGCGGTGCTGGCGAAGACCGGCTCGCGGGACCGTACCCAAGCCGTCATCGCGGCCTACGAGTCGGGCTTCATCGCCCCGAACCCCGGGTGAACGGCGGGCGGGTGGACGCCCCCGTCCGCAGAAATGTCCTGGAACCGTAACAAACGGATCCGCCATGCCGTCGCTCCCGTCCTCCCCGATGGAAATCGGGCGCAGGGGAGAGCGGGGAACGGACATGAAGCGGCACCGGAACCTGGGGATGAACGGCCGCATAATGGCGGCGGCCATCGGGGTGGCGGGGGTCGCCGCGCTGGCGGCGGCGTGGACGAGTCAGGCCACCCCGCCCACGACCGGATCGACCGAGTCGACCGCGCCGGCGAAGCCGGCACCCGAGCCGGAGCCGGAACCGATCCCGGGCCAGACATCCGTTCCGGACCCCGGTCTCCCCGCCCCCCTCGTCAGCATGGACATCGCGCACGCCTCGGACAAAGGTGCCAAGGGCGTCAACCTGACGATCGATGACGGCCCGGACCCGACATGGACGCCTCAGGTCCTGGCCCTGCTCAAAGACAACGGGGTCAAGGCGACCTTCTGCATGGTCGGCACACAGGCCAAGGCTCACCCCGACCTGGTCAAGGCCGTGGTCGCGGACGGACACCGGCTGTGCGACCACTCCGTCTCGCACGACACGACCATGGACACCGCGTCCCGAGCCCGCCAGTCCCAGGAGATCCTGGACGCGGAGCGGATGATCACCGAGGCCTCAGGGGGCGTCAAGCCGCTCTACTACCGTGCCCCCGGCGGCGCCTTCACTCCTTACAGCCGTCAGCTCGCGGCCTCGCGCGGAATGCGGCCGCTGGGCTGGAACGTGGACTCCAAGGACTTCAAGCGACCAGGAGCCGCCGCGATGGTCGCGACCGTGAAGAACGAGATCTCCAACGGTCCCACCATCCTGTTCCATGACGCGGGCGGGGACCGCAGCCAGACGGTCGCCGCCCTGCGCGAGGTGGTGCCGTGGCTCCGGGATCAGGGATACGTCTTCGGATTCCCGGTGCGCTGAGACCGGCAGGCCCCGCACGCTCGACTGAGTACGCCTACTCATGCCCGCCGGGTCCGGGCCGAGGACTATGGGGCCGTGCCGGCGTACGAGCCGGTCCCGGGACGGAAGGCGGGGGCGTATGGGCAGGTTCCTGGGGGCCGTGGCGGCCGTGGTGACGGCTGCCGCCGCACTGGTCTTCGCCTATGCGGCGGGGGCACCGGCCGAGGTGGTGTTCAGCGTCGGGGCGGGCGTGCTGAGCCTACTGTGGCTGCTGCTTCTGCTCACGATCCCCTGGAATCTGTACTTCCGGGCGCATGCGGTGCTCGCCGAGATCGCGGTGAGCCGTGAGAAGGGACTGGCGGTCTCCGAGGCCCGGGACGCCGAGGCCGCGCGGATCGCCCGCATGATGCTCCGGACGGCGGTCGCGGGTCATGTCGTGACGGCCGCGGTCGTCATCGCGGTCACCTGGGCGACGGGCGAGTTCACGGGGTACTGGTTCGCCGCGTTCTTCCTGATGAGCACCTTCTTCCGGCCGGCGGGTGCGTACTTCGCCCAACTCCGGCGGCGCCTGGGCACGCTGCTCAAGGACGTCACGTATCCGCGGGACGACGTCGTCGAGCTGCGGGCCCGGGTGGACCGTGCCGAGGCCGGGGCACGGGCCCTGGAGGAGAAGGCGGAGGAGCAGTACCGGGCGCTCGCCGAACTGCGCCGTACCGTGGACGCGGTGGCCATGAGCGCGTACGAACGGGCCGAGGAGTCGGACCGCAGGATCGGCGCGCTGGGCAGGGAGTTCGAGTCCACGGTGAACCGCCTCACCGACAACCAGGAGATCATCGCGGGCGTGAAGGCGTTCCTGCGCCTGCTGCGCTCCACCGATGCCGGCGACAGCGCCGCCCCTGCCTCCGGCTGAGCGGCGCAGTCCCGCGTCGGCGGCCGGCTGTTTCGACGACCCCGGTGGGCGGGCGGGGACGGGCGCACGATATGCAGGAGGTCGGCCGTCCTGGCTTCAACTCCCTTGCGGACCGGAGGACTTCCGTGCACCCACTGCCCCGTTCCCTGTCCGGCTGGACCATGGCGGCCTTCGGCGTGCTCGCCGCCGCCCTGGGTGTGGTGGGGCTGGTCGCTCCGGACGCGCTGGTCGGTCTGCTGGGCTTCGCCCCGGTGCCGGGCCCGGACCGCCACCGGGCTCCGGGCGATCACACCCTGGTGTTTCTCACCGCGTCCTCGATGGCCGCGGTCAACATGGGCGTGTACTACATCCTGGCCTCCCTGGCGGACTGGCGGGCGTTCTTCCGCTGGACGGTGCCCTTTCGGCTGCTGACCTGCACGGTGTTCATCGTCGCCGTGGCCGCCGGGCGCGCTCCGGCCGGTTTTCTCGGGGTCGGCCTGTGGGAGGGGCTCGGTGCCGCGATCACCGGTGCCGCGCTGTGGCATGAGGCCCGCCGTCCGGGCGGCCGAGCAGCCGAGCGCCCGGGGCACGCCCACCCGGCAGGAGTCGGCTCGGACAGGACCTGAGGGCTTGCAGGGAACCAAGGGGCTGCTTCCCTGCGAACCCTCAGCTGATGCCGAGCAACTCCTCGACCGGCCCGACGCCGAAGTAGACCACGAACAGCGCCGACACGATCCACAGCAGCCAATGCACCTCGCGCGCCTTGCCCAGCACGGTCTTGATGACCACATACGACAGGAATCCCGCCCCGATTCCGTTGGTGATGGAGTAGGTGAAGGGCATGATGGCGATGGTCAGGAACGCGGGGATGCCGACGTCGTAGCGCTCCCAGTCGATGTGCCGTACCTGGGTCATCAGCAGGAAGCCCACGACGACCAGGGCGGGAGCGGCGGCCTGGGCCGGGACGACCGTTGCCAGTGGGGTGAACAGCAGCGCGATGCCGAAGAGAGCGCCGGTGACGAGGGAGGCGAGCCCGGTGCGGGCGCCCTCGGCGACGCCCGATGCCGACTCGATGTAGCAGGTGGCGGACGAAGACGAGGCCACACCGCCCGCGACGGCGGCGGCGCCGTCGATCAGCAGTACCCGGCCGAGGTTGGGGACGTCGCCGTTCTCGTCCAGCAGCCCGGCCTCGTTGGCGACGCCGACGATCGTGCCCATGCTGTCGAAGAAGTCGCTCAGCAGCAGGGTGAAGACCAGCAGGACGATGGTCACCGCGCTGGCCTGCCCGAAGGCACCGAGGAGGCTGAACTGCCCGATGAGCTGGAAGTCAGGGGCGGCGATGATGTCCGAGGGGACGTCGGGGACGGTCAGCCCCCATGCCTCTGGGTCGATTTCGGCGATCAGGTCGATGACGATCGCGATCAGCGTCATCACCACGATCGAGATGAGGATCGCCCCGCGCACTCTGCGGGCGATCAGCGCGCAGGTGAACAGCAGGCCAAGGCAGAAGATGAGCACCGGCCAGCCGGAGAGCTGCCCCGTGGCGCCCAGCTGCACGGGCACGGTGCCCGCCTCTCCCGGGATACGGGTGACGAAGCCGGCGTCGATGAAGCCAATGAACGCGATGAACAGCCCGATGCCGACACTGATCGCCTGCTTGAGCGGCTTCGGGATGGCATGCATCACGGCCTCGCGCAGTCCGGTGACGACCAGCACGCAGATGACGATGCCTTCCACGACCACCAGGCCCATGGCGTCGGCCCAGCTCATCAATGGGGCGAGCTGGAAGGCGACCACCGCGTTCAGCCCGAGCCCGGCGGCGATGGCGATCGGCAGATTGCCCCCGAGGCCCAGGATCGCGGTCATCACGGCGGCGACCAGTGTCGTCGAGGTGACCAACGCCGTATGGGACAGCGTCTGACCGTACTTGTCCTCGACTCCGCCCAGGATGATCGGGTTGAGCACGATGATGTAGGCCATCGTGAAGAAGGTGGCGAAGCCGCCACGTACCTCTCGGGCGATGGTCGATCCCCGTGCGCTGATCCGGAAGTACCGGTCGAGGGTGTGGTGATGCTGAGGCTGGGAAGTCGACATGGCTCTCCTCGGCGGTGGCGGCACCCGCGGATGTGCTGGTTCCGGCAATGGTCGGCCGATTGCCGAACCCGCCCGGACCGGGGCCGTATGACGTCACTGCTATCTAAGGCTTCCACCGGCCCGGAACCAGGGCGGCTTCCCCATCCGGGCAGGCCATTCACCCTGCCAGCATGCCCGGATGAGCAAACTGACCGTCCTTCAGCGCCGCGACACGGCGCTGTATCTCACCGGAGTGGTCGTCTCCGGGTTCGGCACCACCGCGATGTGGCTGGTCTCCGGCATCTGGGTGAAGTCACTCACCGGTTCCGACTCGCTGGCCGCCCTGACGGCCTTCGCCCTGTGGGCTCCCTCGCTGGCGGGCCCTGGCTCGGCGCGATCGCCGACCGGATGCGCCGGCGGCCCCTCGTCGTCGCCGTCGCCGCGGCCATGGCAGTGCTGCTGCCCTCACTGGTGCTGGTCGACTCCGCCGGATGGGCGGACCGGCGCGAGACACCGGACGCGGCACTCGGCAGCACCGCCGCGACCGCCAGCACCCTGCTGTTCGTGCCGAACGCGGTGGCCATCGCCCTCGGTGCGGGGCTGGTCGCGGTCGTCGACGTACGCGTACTGCTCCCCGTCATCGGTGTGCTTGGAGTGGTGCCCGCGGTCTGGCTGGTGCTCCTCGATCGAGCCGCGCGCCGCCGTGACCGCGCGGCCGACGCGAACGATGGGAACAACGCGACCGACGGGGAGAGCGGCCGTGTGCCCGGTGTGCCGGCCTCCGGTGAGCCGAGCGGCGCTCGCTGAGACCGCCCGCCCGCGGAAACCGGATGACGAACGAGGCGGGTCACCGGCATCATTCCCGGCATGCCGAGACCTTCTGGATTCCATTACGAGCAGCGCGGTGACGCCGTCACCATCACTCACCATGGCCGCTCCGCCGCCACACTGCGCGGAGCACGTGCCGGCAAGTTCCTGGCCGAGGTCGAGTCGGGGGACGCGCAGCTCGTGATGGCGCGCTGGACCGGTGCGTACCGGTTCGGGAACGAGCGCCAGGCCCGCCAGCATCCGAGGAACCGCTCCGGTCGGCGGTAGACCACCGGTTCGGCCCACGCTTTCGGCCGAAGGTAAGGGAACGGCAAAGGCGTCTCGCTCGTTACCCCAGGCATGACAGCTATGACCCCCGGCTCGAACATCCCCCTGGCCGCCACGCGCGTGGCGGTGGACGTCGCCGCCCCCGTCCGGCTTGACGTCTCGGGCCTGCTGCTCACGGCCGACGGCAAGGTGCGTTCCGACGACGACTTCATCTTCTACAACCAGCCATCAGGCCCCGGCGTGACCTATCGGTCGGGCGGGGGCACGGCGCCCGACGCGATCGTCGTGGACACCGCGGCCGTCCCGGCGGGGATCGAGAAGATCGTCGTCACGGCGAGCCCGGACGCCGCGGGCCAGACCTTCCAGGGTATCGAGCCCACGGCCACCATCAGGGACGCCGACGGCGGCTCCGTACTGGCCACCTTCACGCCGCCGCGGCTGGGCACCGAGACCGCGCTGGTGATCGTGGAGATCTATCTGCGGGGCGGCGCCTGGAAAGCCCGCGCGGTGGGCCAGGGGTATGCGAACGGACTGGCGGGCATCGCCACCGACTTCGGGGTTTCGGTCGATGAGGAGCCGCCCGCCGCGCCCATGGCTGCGCCGGCACCCGCGGCCACGGCCGCGCCGGCGGCGCCCGCAGCCACTCCCGCCCCAGCAGCCGCAGCCGCAGCCCCGACGGGGAAGATCAACCTGGACAAGGGCCGGGTCAGCCTCCAGAAGAACCAGACGGTGTCCCTGGTCAAGGGCGGCCGTCCGCTGCTCTCCCAGGTCAAGATGGGTCTCGGCTGGGAGCCCGCATTCCGAGGCAAGGACATCGACCTGGACGCCTCAGTGATCGCCTACGGCCCCCAGCGCAACCACCTGGACAGCTGCTACTTCGGCAAGCTCTCCATCCTGAACGGCGCGATCAAGCACTCGGGCGACAACCTGACCGGTGAGGGCGCGGGTGACGACGAGGTGATCGTGGTGGACCTCGGGCGGATCCCGGCCGAGGCCACGGGCCTGGTCTTCACCGTCAACTCCTTCACGGGGCAGAAGTTCACCGAAGTAGCGAAGGCGTACTGCCGGCTGCTCGACGCCGCGACGGGTGAGGAGCTGGTCAGGTTCGACCTGACCAGCGCGGAGCCGCAGACCGGGGTGATGATGGCCAAGCTCATCCGGCAGTTCTCCGGTGAGTGGGAGATGACCGCGATGGGCGAGTTCGTGAAGTCGCGCACGGTCCGGGGCATGGTCAAGCCGGCGGCCCAGGCGCTCTGACAGTCCGAGCGCCCAAGGCAC
>NZ_JBHXFA010000057.1:39032-40769 GCF_042724175.1 Streptomyces sp. NPDC127084 | reverse complement strand
CCCCCGGCATGGATGCCGGGGGCGGGCGGTTTGTGGAACCGACTGCGGAATCGGACAGGACCCAAGCGTCAGCCGAAGCAGTTCGGGACGGGGTTGGTTCCGGGTGCCTCGCAGTTGGTGGGGACGTTGTCGATGATCTTGACCTTGCCGTTGGTGGTGACGGTGCCCAGGTTGTGAACGCCGCCGGCTTCCGCGTCGGAGACGTTGCCGGTGATTTTGGTGTCGGTGAGGTTGACCGTGCCGTTGCTGATGTAGAGGCCGCCACCGCTGTGTCCGTTGCCGGGCGCCTGGTTGTTGTAGATCTTGCTGCTCCGGAATACGACGGGGTTGTCGTCGCTGGTGGACACGTTGGCGCCGCCGCCGTCGCCGTCGGTGACGATGTTGCCGTAGATCTTGGTGCGCTCGAACAACGAGCCTGCGTGAAGGCCGGGGCCCTCATCGGTGGCGGTGTTGTAGGCGATGGTGCTGTCGCGGACGTACAGCGAGTCATCAGTGTGGATGGCGCCGTAGGAGTCGCCGAAGTTGTACACAAAGGCGCTCTTCTCGACCTCGGACACGCCCGTGCTGTTGTAAAGGGCGCCTGCCGAGTTGCCACGGTTGTAGGAGAGCACGCTCTTCTTGATCTTGACTGATCCGCCGCCGTTGTAGATGGCGGCCCAGCCATCGTCTTCGTCGTTGACGTTGCCGGTGATCTTGGAGTCGGCGATGTCCAGCTTGCCTGCGCCGTTGTAGACGGCGGCGCCGTCCTCGCTCGTGTTCTTGCTGAGGGTGCTGTTGCGGATGGTGGTGATGCCGTCGTTGTAGATGGCGCCGCCGTCTGAGGTCTCCAGGTCGGAGGAGTTGCGGGTGAGGGTGACGTGGTCGAGGCCGAGACGGCCCGCTGCGGACACCCTGATCCCGGCCCCCTCGCCCTCCACCCCGATCTTGCCGCGGGTGATCGTGAGGTGGCTGAGTTTCAGGTCTCCACCGACCCCGACTTCGAAGATCCGGAAGTTGTCCCCGTTCGCCGCGCGCTGGATGGTGGCGCCGTTGCCGTAGATGGTGATCGGCTGGGTGATCGTCGGCAGACCGTTGTCGTCCTCGTTCGCGGTGAGCGTGTAGGTGCAGTCCTTCGCGAGGACCAGCTCCCCGCCGCGGTCCGAGTTCAGGCTGACCACCGCCGCGAGCAGGGCGGCGGGGTCGCACTCCACGTGGATCGCGTCGTCCGAGTACTCGCCGTGGCCGTCGCCGTACTTGTCGTGGCGGCTCTTGTCGCCCTTGTTCCCGTCGTCCTTACCGCTCTTACCGCTCTTGTCGCCGTGGTCGGCCTTGCCGTGGCTTGCCTCGTCTCCCTTGCCGGCGTAGCCCTTGGCTGAGGCGGCGGGAGTGCCGGGCGCGCCCTCGGACTTGCGGTGCTCGATCCCGCTCGCCCCGGCGGTGGTGGTGGTGGTGCCGATGACGGTGGCGAATCCGGCCGCGGCCAGAACGGCCAGTTTCCAGTGACGGCTCAGCAGCGCCGTCTTGAGGCGGGGTGGGGTGCCCTGGGGTGAAGACATCCGGCGTGCTCGCTTTCTGTGTGATGGGCCGTCATACCCCCTGTCCGGAAGGGGTGAAGCTGACATCATCCAATCACATGAAAAGACTCAAATAGGACAATTGGTGCGGGTAGGTGTGTCGCCGGAGCGCGAGCACTGAGGAGCAGAGGGAGGGAGGGGGGGTGGGTGGTGGTGTGGGGTGGGTGGTTATTTGGACACCACA
>NZ_JBHXFA010000057.1:34157-39022 GCF_042724175.1 Streptomyces sp. NPDC127084 | reverse complement strand
GGGGGGGGCGCGCGGGCGGCCGCCCGCCCGCCCCCCCCCGCGCGCCGCGCCCCCCCCCCCCCCCGCGGAGGGGGGTCGGGGTGGCTGCTGAGGGCCACCCGGTGTGTGGTTGTGTTGGGTTGCGGTGGCTCAGCCGAAGCAGTTCGGCACCGGGTTGGTGCTGCCCTCGCAGTTGGTCGGGACGTTGTCGATGATCCGGATCTTGCCCTGGGTCGTGACCTCGCCGTCGTTGTGGATGCCGCCGGCGGGCTCGTCGGAGATGTTCCGCGTCACCTTGACGTCGGTGAGGTCGAGAGTGCTGCCCTCGTGGACGAGGATGCCGCCACCGTGGGAGCTGTTGCCCGGCGCCTGGTTGCCATCGACCTTCACGCGCCGCAGAGCGACCGTCGTCTCATCGCCCTCGATGGCGAGACCGCCACCGCCGACCGTGTTGACTTCGTCGACCACGGTCGTGACGTTGTCGACGATCTTGCTGTCCTCGAAGACCGCCTCGTCGGAGAGCTGGGCGCCGCCGCCCTCGCCGGTCGCGGTGTTGTCGTGGATGGTCGTCCCGCGAACGTGCAGGCCTCCGTCCTCGTGGTCGATACCGGCACCGTTGCCCTCGGACTCGGTGTTGAAGGCGATTTCGGACTTCTCGATCTCCGTCACACCGCCGTCGGATTCGACACCGCCACCGATGTTGTAGCGGATGTCGGACTTCGTGATCGTCGATGCCCCGCCCTCGGTCTCGACGGCGCCGTCGGTGCCGATGTTCCGGTGGACCTTGGCGTCGTCCATCACGAGTTCGCCGTCATCGGTGAAGATGGCGGAGCCGTCGTCGGCGGAGTTGCCCTCGAAGGTGCTCTTCGCGACCCTGGTGATGCCCTCGTTGAGGATGGCACCGCCGTCGTCCTCGGTGATGTCGTCGACGGTGTTGTTGACGAAGGCGACCATCTTCGTCTCCAGGAGGCCGGCCTCCTGGACCCAGATGGCGCCGCCGCCCTCGTCCACGGGGGCTTTGCCGCGGGTGAGGATGAGGTGGCTGAGCTTCAGCTCGCCACCGGCTCCGACCGTGAAGAAACGGAACTGGTCGGCGTTGGCCGCCCGCTGGATGGTCGATCCGTTGCCGTGGATGCTGATCGGCTGGATGATCTCCGGCAGACCGGTGCCGTCCGAGGTGGCGGTCAGGGTGTAGGTGCAGTTCGGCGCGAGGCGAAGCGAACCGCCTGTGTTCGCGTTGAGGTCGACGAGCGCCGCGATCAGTGCGTCGGGGTCGCAGTCCACGTCCTGCTCGTGCCAGCCGTGCTTCTTGCCCTGCTTCTTCTCGGCGTCGCCCTTGTCGCCCTTGCCGGCCTTGGCGCCCTTGTCGTGCTCGCCCTTGCCGCTCTTACCGCCCTTGTCTCCCTTGTCGTGGCCGCCCTTGTCTCCCTTGTCCTTGCCTTCGTCGCCCTTGCCCTCGTTGCCCTTGGAGGCGCTGCGGTCCTCGGCCTTGTCGCCGTAACCGCTGTAGTCATCGTCCTTGTCGGACTTGTTGCCCCAGTCGCCGTCCTTGTCGTGGTTCCCGTAGTCCTTGGAGCCGTAGTCCTTGTCTCCCTTGTCGCCCTTGTCTCCGTAGTCGTCCTTGTCGTAGCCGCCCTTGTCTCCCTTGTCGGAGTAGTCGTCCTTGCCTTCGTTGCCCTTGCCTTCGTTGCCCTTGGAGCCGTTGTCCTTGTAACTCTTGTCTCCGTAGTCGCCCTTGTCGTGGCCGCCCTTGTCGTAGCCGCCCTTGTCTCCCTTGTCGCCCGAGTCGTCCTTGCCCCAGGAGTGGGAGTAGTCGTCTCCTTGGTCGTCCTTACCGGAGTGGTCGGGGTTGCCGGCGTTCGCCCAGTAGTCGCCGTGCTCGCCGTCGTTCGGCATACCGTCGGCCGGAACGGCGGCAGGTGCCGTCCTGGCCTTGGCGGGCGTGGCGTGCGTGACTGCTCCGGCGTCCTGGATTCCGACGATGGTGGTAGTGGCCGCCATGGTGGCGAACCCGGCCGCGGCGAGAACGGCAACCTTCCAGTGACGGCTCAGCGCCGCCGTCTTCGGACGGTGTGCGGTGCTCTTACCTGCACCCGCCCCCGTGCCCTGTGATTCAGACATCCGACGTAGCTCTCCTTCTTGTGTGACGGGCCGTCACGCCCCTAGTCCGGAAGGGGCGGAAGTGCGACACATCGAATCACAAGAAAAGCCATAAATAGGACAATAGGAGCGTGTCGGAGTGTTGGGTGTCAGATTCCCTCGGATGGGTCCACGGGGTGGCGTGCCAGTGCGCCCATGGCCTTGTGCAGGTGCTCCAGTACGCGCACCGTCTCCGCGAACCCCTCGTCGCCTAGCTCGGCGGCGAGACGGGCCGCGAGGTCCGCGTGTCCGGGGTCGATCCGCTCGATCGCGGCTCGGCCCGTGGCGGTCGGGCGGAGCAGTTTGGCGCGGCGATGCGCGGGGTTGGGGGCGTACTCGGCGAGTTCCCGGGCGACCAGGAGGTCCGCGATCCGCTGCACGCTCTGGCGTGTGATGCCCATGGCGCGGGCGATGCCGGACACAGGCAGCGGCTCGTTCAGCACGGCGCCGAGCACCTGCCACCAGGCGGCGGTGAGTCCGGCGGGGCGGGCCAGTTCATCGGCGACGGCGAGGAACTGCCCGTTCAGACGGAAGATGTTCAGCGCGGTGGAGCTGAGCAGCTCCTGCCGCCGGCTTTCGCCGCTCACGCGTTCAGCTCCGCGAACGCGGCCGGGTCGGAGTCGTGGAACAGCCGGAACCAGGCGTCCAGCTTGGTTGCGTCGAACGCGCCCAGCCGGCCGAGGATCTCGCGGGCGAAGGCGACCGGCTCGGTCGGGCCCGCGGTGATCAGGTCCCTGTCGGTCACGGCGTCCGCCTCGACGTACCGTCCGCCGCCCTCGTATCCGGTGGCCGCGAGATAGAACGACACTGCGCTCGTGTGGTCGCGCCCGTCGAGCAGTCCCTCGCGGGCGAGGCCGGCGGTCGCCCCGCAGATCGCCGCGACGGGCACCCCGGCTTCCAGGAACTCCCGCGCCTTGCGGGCGAACGGAGCGAGCTCGTCGCCCGCGTCCCACAGATCGGCCCCGGGGAGTACCAGTAGCGCGCTGTCCTTGGGGCGCAGGTCTTCGAGCGCCACGTCGGGCAGTACGCGCAGTCCGCCGATGCTGCTCACGGGCCGGTCGGCGGCCGTGCCCGCGGTGCGGACGGTGAAGCCCGTGCGGGCCAGCCAGGCCGTGGCATGGCCCGTCTCCCAGTCGGCGAAGGTGTCGTACACGGCGAGATGAACGGTCTTGGTCTCCATGACAACATCCTGTCGTTACGACAGTCTGCTGTCAATAGGGTCGATGGGTTTCTGCCGTTCCCGCACCCGACACCATGCCGATGAAAGTGGCCGAGGCCATACAAGGTGGCCATGTCCGGCACCGGGGGCCGCTTCGTACGCTGCCCGCTATGACCCCTCATGCCGATCCACAGGCAGGCGTGGCCGTGAAGGCCGCCGACCGTGCCCACGTGTTCCACTCCTGGTCCGCACAGGGCCTGATCGACCCGCTCGCCGTCGCCGGTGCCGAGGGCTCGTACTTCTGGGACTACGACGGGAACCGCTACCTCGACTTCACCAGCGGCCTCGTCTACACCAACATCGGGTACCAGCACCCGAGGGTGGTCGCCGCGATCCAGGACCAGGCCGGGAAGCTGGCGACCTTCGCGCCGGCCTTCGCCGTCGATGTGCGCTCCGAGGCCGCGCGGCTGATCGCCGAGCGCACCCCCGGCGACCTGGACAAGATCTTCTTCACCAACGGTGGCGCCGAAGCCGTCGAGAACGCCGTCCGCATGGCCCGGCTGCACACCGGCCGCGCCAAGGTGCTCTCCGCCTACCGCTCGTACCACGGCGCCACGTCCACCGCGATCAACCTGACCGGCGACCCGCGCCGCTGGGCCTCCGACACCGCCTCCGCGGGTGTCGTCCACTTCTGGGCGCCGTTCCTCTACCGCTCGCCCTTCTACGCCACCACGGAGGCGGAGGAGTGTGCGCGGGCCCTCCAGCACCTGGAGGACACCATCGCGTTCGAGGGCCCCGGGACCATCGCCGCGATCATCCTGGAGACCATCCCCGGCACGGCCGGGATCATGATCCCGCCGCCGGGCTATCTGGCGGGCGTTCGGGAGATCTGCGACCGCTACGGCATCGTCTTCATCCTTGACGAGGTGATGGCGGGGTTCGGGCGCACCGGCAAGTGGTTCGCCGCCGAGCACTTCGACGTCGTACCCGACCTGATGACCTTCGCGAAGGGCGTGAACTCGGGTTACGTGCCGCTGGGCGGTGTCGCGATCTCCGCCGAGATCGCCGCGACCTTCGACAAGCGCCCTTACCCGGGCGGGCTCACCTACTCGGGCCACCCGCTGGCCTGCGCCGCCGCCGTCGCCACCATCCAGGTGATGGAGGACGAGCAGGTCGTGCAGCGCGCCGCCGAGCTGGGCGAGACCATCCTCGGCCCCGGTCTGCGCGAACTCGCCGCCCGGCACCCGTCGGTGGGCGAGGTGCGCGGTGTGGGCGCCTTCTGGGCCCTGGACCTCGTACGCGACCAGGAAACGCACGAGCCGCTGGTGCCGTACAACGCGACGGGCGAGGCGAACGCGCCGATGGCGGCGTTCGGGGCGGCCTGCAAGAAGAACGGCCTGTGGCCCTTCATCAACATGAACCGCACCCACGCCGTCCCCGCCTGCAACATCAGCGACGCCGAGGCCAAGGAAGGCCTCGCCGCCCTGGACGCGGCGCTGTCGGTGGCCGACGAGCACGTGGCATAGGCACCCGGGAGCACGGCATGCGCAAGGTCGACGTAGTCGTGAAGGGTCCGGGCTCCGGCCGT
>NZ_JBHXFA010000057.1:0-34147 GCF_042724175.1 Streptomyces sp. NPDC127084 | reverse complement strand
CGGGGTGCCTATGCACCCCGTGCTCCCGACGATCGCGCCGGACGTGGCGAAGCACACCGGATGGGTCCCCTCCGCCTGGCTTAAGGTGTCGTGAACCAACCCGGAGGGGACCCGAACATGCCCGCGAGCGCCGCTGTGACGCGCAGTACCCTGCGCCAGCAGATCGCCGACGCGCTCCGTGACGAGGTGCTCGCTGGGCGCCTGCAGCCCGGGCAGGAGTTCACGGTCAAGGAGATCGCCGCCACCTACGAGGTGTCCGCGACACCTGTCAGGGAGGCGCTGGTCGACCTCACCGCACAGGGGCTGCTCGACTCCATCCAGCACCGCGGTTTCCAGGTGCACCGATTCTCGGTCGAGGACTTCCGGGGCATGGTCGAGGCGCGCTCGCTCATCGTGGACGGCATCTTCCGCCGGGACGGCGCCCCACGGGTCGCGCTGGGGCCGGGCCCGGCCCTGGGCTCCGTACGGCGCCGGGCCGAGGAGGCCGCGCGGGCGGCCCGCGCGACCGACGTGGACATCCTCATCGGCTACGACGTGCGCTTCTGGCGTGAGCTCGGCGCCCTCGTCAGCAACGTCTACATCGCCGACTTCCTGCACCGCCTGCGCGTACAGGCGTGGGTGTTCGCCGTGCCGCACCTGCGTGCCGAGAGTGATCTGAGGACCTGGCTGTGGAGCGGCCACGACGAGCTCGCGGAGGCCATCGGCAGCGGCGACGCGCGTACGGCCCGCGACCTGATCATGGCCCACAACGCACATGCCCTGGCCTGGGCGGACCGCCTGGAACGCCGCGCGGGCCACGGCCTGCGACTCCCGCACCTCGGGGACTCCGAGGACTGCGGGGATCCCGAAGGCCGCGGGGACCGCGGGCACCCCGGCGCAAGCGGGGTACCGGGGCAGCGCAGGGACCCCGGCCGTCCCGGGGAACCCGGCTATTCCGGCTCGCCGCTGGCTCCCCAGTGACCGCGTACCTTCGGCCAACGCCGCTGGCCAGTGGTGCGCGCTGACTGTCCGCGTCAGCCCCGTGGCACTACGCTGTCCCGACCAGCGCGTAAAGACCATCGCACAAACCGCACACCGAACGATCCGATGGAGAGCGAGCTCGTCTTGGCCTGTGACCTCTGGCTGGTCCCTCTTGTCGATGTGCTGTGCCACAGCCCTGACAACCCGTTCGCCGAAGAGATCGCGTCATACGACAAGGCCCTCACCGCCGCGGGTCTGCCCACGATTCCCGTCTTCGCCTACATGCCAGGACTCTCGGGCGATGTCGCGCCCGTCGCGGGCTTCGACTACGACGCCCTGCACTTCCTGCGCCGGGCCTATCTGCTCCAGCTCTGCGGACTCGCGGTGACCCCGGTCGACGAACTGGGCGGTGACTACGAGCAACTGCTGGAGATGTTCGAGGGGACGGCCCAGCAGTCCCATCTGGTCTGGCACTACGACCACGCGGGTGCGTACGTCCCCGTCGACTTCGACGCCCCTCTCTCCAATGAGGAACTCCTCGCCGCCGGCGGCCCGCTGGGCTCGTCGCAGGGTCTGCTGCGGGAACTGGAGCTGGTGGCCCCCGCCATCGGTATCGATCCCGCCAACCCCCCGGCCGCCCCCGCCCCGCCGACCCGCCCCACCTCGCTGGAGGAGCCCGCGGGCCCGATCCCGTACGACGAGAGCCCCTTCGCCCGCGAGCGGCACGTCTGGCTCGGCCTGCATGCGGCGGCGACGCGCAGCCTCGGTCAGGGCTCCATGATCATCTTCAGCTGAGCCTCGGACGGGTGTGCGATCATCACCGCACACTTTCTTCACACTGGTAACCGCTCTGGGGGGAACGGGATGACCCGTCCGGGTCCATGGGGTGTGCGCGTGAGACCGGCGCAATACACCGCACCGACCGCTTTTCTGCTTGTCCTGGCGTTTCTGGCCGCCTCGCTGTCGGCGCTGATGCCCACGGGTACGGCGTGGGCATCCGGCAAGGGCGTCGCCACGGCCGGCGCCGCTACCGACGACGAATGCGCCGCCCTGCCGCTCGCTCCCTTCGGGGACCCGGGCAGCGCCATGGGCGAGGCCACCATCGCCGAGTCCGGGAGCGCCTGCTTCACCTTCTCCGCCGAAGCGGCCGGACTGCACCGGGTCCTTGTGGCCAGTCCCGACGGGACCGGCGGCGAGCTGTACGAACAGGTCCACGAGAACGCCGACGGCACCGGGGACCCGCTGTCCTGCTACGACACCGACCGGGGCAGTGGCTGGTGTGAGCTGCCCCGCGTGGGCACCTACACGCTGAAGGTCGTCAACCGGGGCTGGGACAGCGCCCGCGCCCAGGTCGCCGTCATCCCGCTCGCGACCACCGCCGGCTGCCTCCCGGAGAAGGGCACGTCCTGGGACGGCGCCGCCTACACCGGTTCTTCGCCGAGCCCGTTGGCCGTCCAGTGCCACCCCTTCGCGGGCAGGCCCGGCGAGCGGATCGTCGTCGAGGCGGAGACCGTCCACTACGGTGAGCTTCGGTCCTGGATCACCGACGAGACCGGTGCCCACATCTGCCCGCGCTTCAACGAGGACAGAACCGAAGGCTGCGTACTCCCGGGTGATGGCCCCTACCGCGTCCTCACCTGGGTACAGAAAGCAGACCGCGGCTTCCCCGCCGACTACCGCCTGACCATCCGGCGCCTGAACGACCCGGAGGGCTGCACCCGCGTATCCCTGAACGCCTTCGACTCCGCCCCCACCAAGGCGGATCCGCCGAGCGGCTGCAAGACCTTCACCGCGCCCGCGGCGGGACGGTACTCGGTGTACGAGGTCGACTCCGAGCTGCGAGAGCGGGTCCGGGTCCACGACTCGGCGGGAAAGGCCGTGTGCGAGGGCGGAGATGACTGCGAGCTGCCCGCCGCCGGTGACTACACCGTCTTCACCGACCATCAGACCCTGATCGTCGACTGGAAGTCCACCGAAGGCTGCGTTCCAGGCCGACTGGGCACCTACCAGGGCACCTTCGGGGCTGCCGGCGAGATCGACTGCCTGATCCTGCCACTGCCCACGGGAGCCAGGATCGCCGCGCTCACCACCGTCAGCGGTCAGGGCCCGGACCTCGATCCGAACGTCGTGGACGCGAACGGCACCGCCGTCTGCTCCGGGACCGAACAGAGCTCGGGCGCCTGCGTGTTGAAAGGCGAGGCGCCGTACCGAGTCGTGATCACGCCGGATCACGGCGACGAACCGGTTTCCGGCGCCTACATTCTCGCGCTGCACCGTATGGACGGTTCGGAGACCGGCTGCACCAACCTCCCCGCGGGCGACTTCACCGACAGGACCGCGGCGGCCCTGCTCAAGACGGGTGACGGGGTGTTCTCGCACTGCCTGAGCATCCCCGCTGACGACCACAGCGCCACGGAGAACATCCAACTCGTCGCCGAATCCGGGTCGTCCGTCGCGAAGTACACGGTGCTGGACGCGATGGGCGAGGAAGTCTGCTCGGTCCGGGCGGCCCTGTCCACCTGGAGCACCTGCGGGCTGGCGCCCGGCGTCGCGCACACCGTGCTGTTCAACGGCAACGACATCCCCGCCTCGTACACCCTGACCCGCCGCGATGTCACGGGCACCGCGAAGGGCTGTGCCGTGGGCAAGGCGTCCGCCGTGGGCGGGCCTTCGACGGGTGGCTCCCTACGGGCACCGGGTGGGCTGGTCTGCCACCGGATCACCACGGGCAGCGCCAAGGACACCCTGCATCTCAATGTCCGCGACGCCCTCGGCAGCGCGAACATCCTGCCCTTCGACGCGAATGGCAATGCCCTCTGCGGCTACGTCAACAAAGCCTGCTCGGTGACCGGTTCGACCAGTTACCAGGTGCTCCTCGGGGTGCGGCCGGGGGACAAGGCCGCCTCGTCGTACCGGCTTGACGCGCTGCGCATCGGCACCGCGGCGGGCCCGGCGCCCGAATGCGTCAAGGTCCCCAGCGTCACCTACGGATTCGGTCCTTTCACCGG
The DNA here is from genome assembly GCF_042724175.1 of Streptomyces sp. NPDC127084. Taxonomy (NCBI): domain Bacteria; kingdom Bacillati; phylum Actinomycetota; class Actinomycetes; order Kitasatosporales; family Streptomycetaceae; genus Streptomyces; species Streptomyces sp. NPDC127084. The sequence goes on along the minus strand of NZ_JBHXFA010000057.1, from coordinate 30,179 downwards.
CACCCTGGACGAGCAGCACTCGGCCATGTGCGCGGTGCTGCCCACCGCCTGGAACGACCGCTTCGACGTGCGGGTCACCGACACCAAGGGCGCCAAGGACACGGCCGTACCGGCGATGTACGGCGGCAGCAAGCCGAACAACCGCTGCTACGCATACGCCGGTGCTGACGGGAGCGGCCACGAGTGCTACCTGTCCGAGTCCTACACCAAGGACGTGATCCCGAGCGTCTTCGTGCTCGGACTGCCTGAGAAGACCTCGGGGACCTCCTACAAGGCCGAGATCACCTGCACGGGCGGGTTCTGCGGGACCGAGGAGGTGTCCGTCGGATCGGTCGCCCCGACCACGGGAACGACCGGCAGCAAGGTCGCCGTCACGGTGACCGGCACCGCGCTGCACAAGGACCACACCGTCAAGATCTGCTCGAACGGCAGGTGCATCGAGGCCACCACGACAGCGGTCGCGCCCGACCGCAGGACGCTGACGGCCGTCCTGGACCTGAAGGGCGCCGCGGCGGGCACCTGGAGCATCTCCGTCCACGCCCGCGGATGGCAGTACTCCAGGGGCTACTTCACCGTCACCGAGGCCCCGGTGAAGAACACCGCCGCCCCGAAGATCAACGGCACCGCCCGGGTCGGTGCCAGGCTCACGGCCACTTCCGGTTCGTGGACACCGGCGGGGTCCTCGTCCTCCTACCAGTGGAAGGCGGATGGCAAGGCCATCGCCGGGGCCACCGGCTCCGCGTACACCGTGCCCGCGTCGCTGCTCGGCAAGAAGCTCAGCGTGACGGTGACAGCACGCCACAGTGAGCATCCCAAGGGCGTGGCGACCTCGGCCGCGGTCACGGTGGCCAAGGGCAGCGCACCCAAGGCGAGCAAGCTGCCCGTGATCACGGGCACCGCCAAGGTGGGCCGAACGCTCAAGGCCTCCCACGGGACCTGGTCGCCCGCACCGGCCTCGTACACGTACCAGTGGTACGCGAACGGTACGGCGATCACCGGGGCGACCAGGTCGTCGCTGGTGCTGAAGACAGCGCAGCGCGGCAAGAAGATCACGGTCAGGGTGAAGGCGGTCCGGACCGGGCACAGCAGCGGCTACGCGGTCAGCAAGTCCACCGGAGCCGTCGCTCGCTGACCTCCGGCACTGTTCCCTCTCCTTCGTGAGCCTCCGGCCGGTCGCCTGATTCCCAGGTGACCGGCCGGAGGCGTTCAGCGCGGCTCGGGCGGGCGCTGCCGCGGCATGTTCGGCCGGGTCGGCGGGGAGAGCGGGTAACGGCCCGACGCCTGGCCTGCGCCGGTCCCGGTGTCCTGGCGGGACGCCGGGGACGCGGCTACGGCCTGCATCATCAGCGGGGCGGGGCCCGAGCGGAAAGCGATCATCCAGTCCGCCGTCTCGGCCCGCACCAGTTCGGTGATGTCCTCGGAGAAGCGGCGCAGCACTCCTAGGCACCGCTCGGCCGCCTCGCTCGCCGTGCCCTCGGTGGGGCCGAGCACCTCGCGGACGCTCTCCGCCGCCCAGTCGAACTGCAGGGCCTGGAGCCGGCACCGCACGGCATGGGCCGTGGCCATGGAGCGCATCCAGCCGGAGGTCAGTCCGAAGTAGCGGTCGCAGGCCAGGCATGCGGCGGCCAGCAGCAGCGACAGATAACCCCAGGTCGCGGCTCCGGCGAGCACATCGGTGAGGTGGAGCAGGGGGAGCGCGGCGCCCGCGAAGCCCCCGAGGGCCGTACCGATCCGCAGCGCACGGGCCCATCGGCGCTTGCGCGTACGGTCGCGGAGATACCAGTCGGCGGTGCGCAGGGCGTTGGCCTCGACCCAGCGGTACAGCTCGTCCAGACGCTCTGCTGGCTCCCCCCAGTCCCCGAGCGGGAAGGGCCGGGCCGTCAGGTCGGGCTGCATCTCCGGCTGGCTCACCGGGGCACTCCTCTGCGCTCTGCGTGACTACAGGTGACTACACGTCACTACGGGACGGGACGTGACCCAGCTAACCGTGCGTGACGCAAGTCGTACGAGGACGCCGTGGGGTGCCGTGAGGTGTAGTGCGCAGAGCCTTCCTACCGCCGAATGACGAGCTGTGGGGCCGGGATGCCGGTAATTCCGCTCACACGAGGGGCCCGCTCCGGTAGCACGGGGACGCTCGTTCCGGCACGAACTCACTCGAAAGAGTTGGTGCGGACGGCGGAGCCGAACGGGTGCCCACTGGGTGGGGCGAGCCGACCCATGACCACGTAGGCTCGGTTTACCGATACATCCGAAACAGTCGTCGACGAGAAGACCAGGAGCGACCCGTGATTCCCGGTGGTGGTCAGCCCAATATGCAGCAGCTGCTCCAGCAGGCCCAGAAGATGCAGCAGGACCTCGCACGGGCTCAGGAGGAGCTTGCGCAGACCGAGGTCGACGGGCAGGCGGGCGGCGGACTGGTCAAGGCCACGGTCACCGGCTCAGGAGAGCTGCGCGCCCTGGTCATCGACCCCAAGGCCGTCGACCCGGAGGACACCGAGACCCTCGCCGACCTCGTCGTGGCGGCGGTCCAGGCGGCGAACGAGAACGCGCAGCTGCTCCAGCAGCAGAAGCTCGGCCCGCTCGCCCAAGGCCTCGGCGGTGGCGGCGGCATCCCCGGTCTGCCGTTCTAGCGTTCCAGGTTTTCGCGAGGCTCTCACGAGCCTTCTATGCCGGACGCGGACCAACTACCGTAACCATCGAAGCCATTCAGCCAGGAGAGGCGTTCCGTTGTACGAAGGCGTGGTTCAGGACCTCATCGACGAACTGGGCAGGCTGCCCGGCGTCGGTCCCAAGAGCGCGCAGCGGATCGCCTTCCACATCCTCCAGGCAGAGCCGACCGACGTCCGCCGCCTCGCGCAGGCACTCCTCGAAGTGAAGGACAAGGTCCGGTTCTGCGCCGTGTGCGGCAATGTCGCGCAGCAGGAGCAGTGCAACATCTGCCGGGACGCGCGCCGCGACCTGGCCGTCATCTGCGTGGTCGAGGAGCCGAAGGACGTGGTGGCGATCGAGCGGACGCGCGAGTTCCGCGGCCGCTACCACGTCCTGGGTGGTGCGATCAGCCCGATCGAAGGCGTCGGCCCGGATGATCTGCGGATTCGTGAGCTGCTGGCCCGGCTCGCGGACGGCGCGGTCACCGAGCTGATCCTGGCGACCGACCCCAACCTTGAGGGCGAGGCCACCGCCACCTATCTGGCGCGCATGATCAAGCCCATGGGCCTGAAGGTGACGCGTCTCGCCAGCGGACTGCCCGTTGGCGGCGATCTGGAATACGCCGACGAGGTCACGCTCGGGCGTGCCTTCGAGGGGAGACGACTTCTCGATGTCTGACGCAACGCTCCACTCCACCACGCAGGACCCGGCGGACTTCGCCGTCCAGATCGCCGACTCGATCGAGAGCTTCATCGTGGCCGTCACGGAAGTGGCGAAGGGCGACGAGCCCGACAGCGCGGTGCCCTTCCTGCTGCTGGAGGTGTCCCAGTTGCTGCTCGCCGGGGGCCGGCTCGGTGCGCACGAGGACATCGTCCCGGACGAGCGTTACGAAGCGGACACGGGGCCGGACCTGGAGGTGGACGAGCTGCGGGAGCGGTTCGCGGTGCTGCTGGACCCGGTCGACGTGTTCTCGGAGGTCTTCGACCCGTACGAGCCGCGCAAGGCGCCGGTGGCCTGCCGTATCTCGGACAACCTCGCGGACATCGTCACCGATCTCGGTCACGGCCTCGCCCACTACCGCGCGGGCCGGACCACCGAAGCGCTGTGGTGGTGGCAGTTCTCGTACTTCTCCAACTGGGGCCCGACCGCTTCGGCGACCCTGCGAGCCCTCCAGTCCCTGGTGTCCCACGTGCGCCTCGACCAGCCGCTTCAGGAGCTGGACGGGCTCGACACGGACGAGGACGTGGCGGAGGACGACCTGGCGGAGGAGGCGGGCCGCGTGATGGCGCAGGAGATCGCCGGCCCCCTCGGCCTGCGCACAGCGCCCTGACCCGCTCGGCTTCCCTTCGGGCCGCAGGGCCTCCGCGCCCACCGGTGCTCGTTTCTCACTCGGTTCCGCTGGGTCTCCGCCGCCCTCCGGCGTGAGGGGCGCCACATTCGGGCGTGCTCTCCCGGGCTTAGGGAAGAAACGCTCTGAGCGGCCTGGAGCGCCCCGCCCGCGGGATCGTGGGACATCCGCGGGTTGTCGCCGGGATAGGCCGGGAGATTACCCGGATATCGCCCCGTGAGCGGGACATCTCACGATGCGATACACAGGGGGCGTTCCCGGGCCGCTCGTTAAACTGAGCCGACCGCAGTGATGACTGCGGCACAGACTGAGCGAGGAGCGCACGTGGGCCTTGTCGTGCAGAAGTACGGAGGCTCCTCCGTTGCCGATGCCGAAGGCATCAAGCGCGTCGCCAAGCGGATCGTCGATGCCAAGAAGAACGGCCACCAGGTGGTCGTCGTGGTTTCGGCGATGGGCGACACGACGGACGAGCTGATCGATCTCGCCGAGCAGGTATCCCCGATCCCTGCCGGGCGTGAGTTCGACATGCTGCTGACCGCCGGAGAGCGGATCTCCATGGCCCTGTTGGCGATGGCGATCAAGAACCTGGGCCACGAGGCCCAGTCGTTCACGGGCAGCCAGGCGGGCGTCATCACCGACTCGGTCCACAACAAGGCGCGCATCATCGATGTCACGCCGGGCCGGATTCGTACCGCCCTGGACGAGGGCAACATCGCCATCGTCGCCGGCTTCCAGGGTGTGTCCCAGGACAAGAAGGACATCACCACGCTCGGCCGTGGCGGGTCCGACACGACCGCCGTCGCGCTGGCCGCCGCGCTGGACGCCGAGGTGTGCGAGATCTACACCGATGTCGACGGTGTCTTCACCGCCGACCCGCGGGTGGTGAAGAAGGCCCGCAAGATCGACTGGATCTCCTTCGAGGACATGCTGGAGCTCGCCAGCTCCGGCTCCAAGGTGCTGCTGCACCGCTGCGTCGAGTACGCACGCCGCTACAACATCCCGATCCACGTCCGCTCGTCCTTCTCGGGGCTGAAGGGCACCTGGGTCAGCAACGAACCACACGCCGAGCAAGGAGCCCGCAAGGTGGAGCAGGCCATCATCTCCGGTGTCGCCCACGACACGTCCGAGGCGAAGATCACCGTCGTCGGCGTGCCGGACAAGCCGGGCGAGGCCGCCGCGATCTTCCGAGCCATCGCGGACAGCGAGATCAACATCGACATGGTGGTGCAGAACGTCTCCGCGGCGTCCACCGGCCTGACCGACATCTCCTTCACCCTCCCGAAGACCGAGGGCCGCAAGGCGATTGACGCGCTGGAGCGCACCAAGACCGCCATCGGCTTCGAGTCGCTGCGCTACGACGACCAGATCGCCAAGATCTCGCTGGTCGGCGCCGGGATGAAGACCAACCCGGGCGTCACCGCGTCGTTCTTCGAGGCCCTCTCGGACGCCGGCGTGAACATCGAGCTGATCTCGACCTCCGAGATCCGTATCTCGGTCGTGACCCGGGCCGACGATGTGAACGAGGCCGTCCGCGCGGTTCACACCGCCTTCGGTCTCGACAGCGACTCCGACGAGGCGGTCGTCTACGGAGGCACCGGGCGTTGAGCCCGGCGAGCCGGGTGAACCGCCCGTGAACCACAAGCCGTCGCTGGCGGTCATCGGCGCGACCGGGGCCGTCGGCGCGGTGATGCTCCAGATCCTGTCGCAGCACGCGGATGTCTGGGGCGAGATACGCCTGGTCGCCTCGCCACGCTCGGCAGGCCGCAAGCTGGCCGTGCGGGGCGAGGAGACCGAGGTCGTCGCGCTCACCGACGAGGCGCTGACGGGGATCGACGTGGCGCTGTTCCTGGCGCCTGCCGAGGTGGCCGCCCGCTGGGCGCCGGTCGCCGTCGCCAAGGGCGCGGTGGTCGTGGACAATTCGGCGGCCTTCCGGCAGCACCCGGACGTACCGCTCGTGGTGCCAGAGATCAACCCGCATGCCCTGCGGAAGCATCCGCGCGGCATCGTCGCGAGCCCCGGCTGCGGCACGCTGGCGATGATCGTGGCGGTCGGCGCGCTGCACGCCGAATTCTGCGTGGACGAGCTGGCGGTGACCGCCTTCCAGGCCGTCAGCGGTGCCGGGCTGAACGGCGTCGACGCACTGCGCACCCAGCTCGCTCTGGTCGCCGGCACGGAGCTGGGCACCCACCCCGGGGACGTACGTCGCGCGGTCGGCGACGGCACTGGCCCTTTCCCCGGCCCCATGGCGCTCAATGTGGTGCCCTGGGCGGGGGAGCTCGCCGAGGACGGCTGGTCGTCCGAGGAACTGGCGATCCGCGCAGAGACCCGGAAGGTCCTGGGGCTGCCTGAGCTGAGGGTCTCCGCGACCTGTGTACGGGTGCCGGTGGTGACCGCGCACTCGATCTCCGTGCACGCCCGCTTCGAGCACCAGGTGAACGTCGACCGGGCCCACGAGATCCTCGCCACCGCGCCCGGAGTGGTGCTCTTCGACGATCCCGCGGCTGGTGAGTTCCCCACGCCCGCGGATGTGGTGGGCACCGATCCGACCTGGGTGGGTCGGGTGCGGCGCGCGATGGACGACGACCGCGCACTCGAACTCTTCGTATGCGGGGACAATCTGCGCAAAGGTGCCGCGCTGAACACCGCTCAGATCGCCGAGGCCATCGTCCGCGCGTAGTTGCGCTCCGTAGTGTGATCCAGGTTGCGGGGGACTCCTGACAGCCCTGCCGCTGAACTTTTGTAGGATCTGTGAACACCTCGTGGGCAAGTCGGGTTGTGTGCCGTCCGAGTGCGTGACTTGCGTGTATCGCTTGAACCGGGGTGGGCATGTTCGACGACGCTTTCCCGTCAATCCGCAACCGGCGGTCGGCGGGTGGGCGTCTTTGCGGTCGCCCCTTCTACTGTGCCGCGTCACATGGGGCATTGGGGAAGAGCGAAAACGCATGAGGGCATACGGGGCGTACGGGGCAAACAGTGCACCGTCAAGAGCGGTGGCTTGCGCGTACAACCCTGACGGGGGGAAGCGTGTCCAACAAGCGTGGCAGAGGTACTCGACATCACAGCGGCGGTCCCGGTCCGCGGCGGCACGGCATTGCTCCCGTCCCCCCGCCCCGCGGGCCTCGCACCATCGCCCGCCGGCGGCGCCGACGGTCTGCGACCGCTCCGGCGGCCCCGTGCCGTCGGCGGCATGCCGGTGATCGCCCCGATGCCCGCCCCGCGCCCCACCCGCATACCGTCCCAGCCGTCATCGGCGCAGTCCTCCCCGCCGTCCCCGCACAGGGGCACTGAGGAGACGATGACCGCGGGCACCACTGTCGACCATCTCACCGAGACCTACCGCGCCCACTACCGGTCGCTGCTAGGCCTCGCGGCCCTGCTCCTCGACGACACCGCGTCCTGTGAGGACGTCGTCCAGGAGGCGTTCATCCGCGTCCACTCGGCACGCAGCCGAGTCCGGGACCCGGAGAAGACCCTGGCATACCTCCGCCAGACCGTGGTGAACCTCTCGCGCTCCGCGCTGCGCCGCCGGATCCTCGGGCTGAAGCTGCTCAGCAAGCCGATGCCCGACATGGCGAGCGCCGAGGAGGGTGCCTACGACCAGCTGGAGCGGGACGCGCTGATCAAGGCGATGCGCGGACTGCAACGCCGCCAGCGCGAGGTCCTCGTTATGCGGTACTTCGCGGACATGACGGAGGCCCAGGTCGCCGAGACCCTGGGGATATCCCTGGGCTCGGTGAAGGCGTACGGCTCACGCGGTATCGCGGCGCTGCGCGTCGCCATGGGAGCCCCGGCATGAACGGGCGCGAGCACGATCAGGACGACCGGACTGGGAACGACATTGTGAACCACGGGCCACAGCACCACGAGCACCAAGGGCCTGACGACCACAGCGCGCCCGCCGCACCCGACTTCGACGAGCTCGGCCTGCGGCGGATGCTGCACCAGGCCGTGGAGGACCTCGCTCCGGCGGACGGGACGCTGGAGCGGCTGCGCAAGGCGGTCCCCGCACGGCGCGCCCGTAAGCGCCAGGCGCTGGTCGGTGCGGCGGCCTCCGTGGTCCTGCTGGGTGTGGCCATCCCCGCTTTCGTCCAGGTCGCCGAGTCCGGGGCGCTCGACCCCGCCAGGCCGGTCAACGCGGGCCATGGCGAACAGGCCCAGGGCGGCACCGGAGACGAGGCCGGGAACGACGCCGGTGACTTCGTGCCGGGCGGTGACAGCCCCGGACAAGGGCCCGCCCGCTCCGGCGAGCCCTCCCCGACGACCTCGCCGGACGCCCTGGGGAGTGCGGGCGCCTCCGAGTCACCGGTCGCTCAGGTGGTGCCAGAGGAGAGCATCCCGCCGACCACGCCCACCTGTGGTTCCAGCCAGCTCGTCGTGGACGGTGCGGAGGTCGGCGCACCGGACGCCGAAGGCAAGGTCTACGGCGCCTTCCGTATCGCCAACACGTCCGCCACGAGCTGCGCGGTCACCGAAGCCGGCTCGGTCGTCTTCCACACCGCGGGCGCCGCGGACGCCGCCAAGATCAGCGTCGTGGATCACGTGGCCGGCGACCCGGCGACCGGTCTGCCCGACCCGGCACCCGAGCCCACCGCGCTGCTGCTGGGACCGGCCGCGTCCTACGAGGTGAAGTTCGCCTTCGTCCCCTCGGAGACCTGCCCCACCACGACCGCCTCGCCCGACCCGACGCCGCCCGCCGACGGCGGTTCCTCCGGCGCTGCGACCGAGGCCGATGGAGCTGTCACCGAGCCGCAGCTCGGCGCCGCCGACGGAGGCCGGGCGGAGGGCAGCATCACGGTTTCCCACATCCCGGCCGCAGGCGACCTCACGGCCGAGGTGACCATCCCGGACGCCTGCGCGGGCACCATCTACCGCACAGGTGTATTGAGCACCTGAGGCTCCGGGCTCAGCTCAGCCACTGACAGCGATCGCCGAGGCTTCTTGGCTCACGCCCCGGCCCGCGGCTGGGGCCAGCGCCGTCCGCGGGCCCAGCCCGGTCGAGGTTCGCGGCCCGCGCCCACCCGCTGGGGCTTTGGCCGTCCACGGGCCCATTCCGGTCAAGGCCCCAGTCCGGTCGAGGCTCTGCGCCATCCACGGCCCAGCCCGGTCGAGCCCCGCACCGTTCAGCCCCAGGCCGGTTGAGGCTTCGCCACCACCCGCGCGCCCCCTGGCTGCGGCCCAGGACCGGCTGAGCACCTCGCACACTCGACTCAGGGTGCCGCCGGGGGATCAGGTGGTCGGGCGGTCAGGCGGGATCGAGACCCAGTGCCGCGTCCCGGGCCGCCTCCGCCTCACGCCGGACGAAGCGGAACCACATGAACACCACGAAGCCCGCGAAAGCGAACCACTCCAGCGTGTAGCCCAGGTTCTGGAATGCCTTCAGGTCGAGTGTGCTACCCCCGGGCGCCGCTGGGGGCACCGGCTTGAGCCCGTCCGATGCCCTGGGCAGCGTGATCCAGGCGTCGTACACCTTGTCCGGCACCAGGTTGACCAGCGATGCCGCGCTGATCATGCCGACCTGCCCGCTCGGCAGCCCGCCCGCAGTGTGGGCACCGGAGGTGCCGGAGGTCTCCGAGGCCTGGAGCGCGCCGGTCACCGTCACCTCCCCGGCGGGCGCTGCGGGCGCCAGACCCCCGGTGGGCAGCCATCCCCGCACGACCGGCAGTGCCTTGCCGCTGCCGGTCGTCAGCAGCGTCAGCACATAGGAGCCCGGCTTGCCGTCCAGCTCCCGGTCCGGCACGAGGAACTGCCGGCCCCAGCGCCCGGTCGCCGTCGCCTGCCGCCCCGAGGTCTCCGCGTCCACCGGCAGCAGCTCATCGAGCGCCACTGGCACCTGCGTGCCGCCTTCCGGCCGCTGCTCGGCGGCCTGATGGGTGGCCACGCGGTCCTCGAACCGGCCGAGCTGCCAGGTCCCCATGAACACGCAGAAGGGGATGCTCAGCACGACGAAGAGGTTGATCCCCCACCAGCGGGGGGTCAGCAGGAACCGGTACACCCCTACAAGGTACGGAACACCCGGCTTGCGCCGACCCCCGCCCCCCGCACGAGCCCGCCGGACCCGGGTACCCGGGTCGGCGGGGGTCTCGGGACCAAAACCCCCGCGTACCCGGGCAGGATCACCTGACTTCACTATCCAGTTCTCAAGGATCAGCCCTCAGGAGGGGAGTCGAAGACGGGCTTGTCCGCGTTCCACGAGAGGTTCACGCATTCAGATGCCTGGCGGCGAAGTCCAGCTCAAGTCGGACCTGCTTGATCCGCTCCTCCACCACCAGTGATCCGTGCCCCGCGTCATACCGGTACACCTCATGCTCCGCGCCACGGGCCGAGAGCCGGTCCACGTAGTTCTCGACCTGGCGGATCGGACAGCGCGGGTCGTTGACCCCGGCGGAGATATAGACGGGTGCCCGCACGGCGTCCACATATGTCAGTGGCGACGAGGCCTCGAAACGCTCCGGCACCTCCTCCGGTGTCCCACCCATCAGGGTGCGGTCCATCGCCTTCAGGGCCTCCATCTCGTCGTGGTAGGCCGTCACGTAGTCCGCGACCGGCACCGCGGCCAGGCCCAGCGCCCAGACGTCGGGCTCGGTCCCGAGGCCGAGAAGGGTGAGATACCCGCCCCAGGAACCACCCGCCAGCACTAGCTTCGCCGGGTCCGCCAAGCCCGAGGCCACGGCCCACTCGCGGACCGCCGCGATGTCCTCCAGTTCGATCAGCCCGACCCGGTGCCTGAGGGCGTCGGTCCACTCCCGCCCGTATCCGGTGGAACCCCGGTAGTTCACCCGGACCACCGCATAGCCGTGGTCCACCCAAGCAGCGGGACCCGCAGCGAAGGCGTCGCTGTCGTGCCAGGTCGGACCGCCGTGTATCTCGAAGACCGTGGGGAACGGCCCTTCTCCGGTCGGCCGCTGCACCAGCGCGTGGATCCTCCCGCCCGGACCGTCCACCCAGGCGTCCAGAACACCCACAGACCCAGGCGCCTTCAACCCCGGCGGATCCAGCACCTCACGCCCCGCCGTGGACCGCACCTTCGGCGGCGGCGCCGCCGACGACCACACGTACTCCACCGTGCCGTCCGGCCGGGCCGTAGCACCCGAGACCGAGCCCGCCGGGGTCTCCACCCGCTCCAGCTCACGCGCGACCGGGTCGTAGCGCCAGAGCTCGCTGCGCGCCTCAAAGCTGTGCCCGATCAGCAGGGCCGACCCGTCCGGATACCATTCGGCACTCACATCGCCGGGCAGGCCGATCGACAACTCCGTCTCCTCGCCCGAGGAGACGTCCCACAGCATCGGCTCCCATCGCCCGCGCCGCTGGTGGCCGACCAGCAGCCGGGTGTCCCCGTCCACCGGTGCGAAACCGAGCACCTCAAGGCCCAGTTCCTCGGTGCCGTTCTTGGTGTCATCCAGCTCCGCCACCGTCACCCCGTCCAGGGTGACTACGCGCAGTGCCGGATGCATGGCGTCGCCGTGCTCCGTGTGCTCTATCGCCAGCAGGGTCCCGTCCCGGGAGAGATCGCCGACGCCCGCCGACTCCCGGTGCCGGTAGATCTCGACGGGCTCAACTCCGGGCCGTACGACATGGATCGTCGTCCCGTCCTCGTCCGTCGAACGCCCCACCACCGCCGTACCGTCCCGCCCGAGCGCCAGCCCGGCCCCGTACGAGGCGTCGAGCCCGGGCGCCGCCGGCTCGTCGGTGCCGCCGTGGAAGGGCTGCCGCAGCCACACCCCGAACTCGTCCCCGTCCCGGTCCGCGAACCACCAGATCCACTCGCCGTCCGGGGTGAGAACGCCCTCCGTGGTCCCGTTCGGCCGGTCGGTGACCTGGCGCTGCTCATCGGTCGACCGGTCCCATGCATACAGCTCGTATGTCCCCGTGGCATTGGACACGAAGAGCGAGCGGTCCGGCGCGTCCTCCGCCCAGGCGGGCAGCGAGACCCGCGGCGCGCGGAAACGCTGCTCCCACAGAGGCATGGCCGATTCGGGCCGGCCTGCGATCTGACCGGCGTACTGACCGGCGTGCTGGGCTGCGTAATGGTGGTCGGAGGGTTGGCCGGAAGGCGACGTGGACTCGGTGATCTCAGTCATGTCCTCCATTCTGCGCCGCACCGCCACCGGGCGCCCTCAGCCTGTGGATAACTTCAGTGGAACAGCCCCAGCGCCTGGTCAAGGGACCAGGTCTGCCAGCTCATACCGAACAGGGCGACCGTCGAAATCAGCCCCATCATCAGGTTCTGCCCCTGCTCCGCCCAGTCGTGGATCATGAGTGCGAGATAGATCAGATTGAGCAGCAGGCCGGCCACGAGGGCGACGGGTGTCAGCAGGCCGAATATCAGCCCGAGCCCGAGGGCCAACTCGGCGTACGCGACGACGTAGGCCATGAGCCGGGGCCGCGGCTTGACCACCCTGTCGAACCCCTTGCTGACGAAGCCCCAGCGATGCTTGTCGGCGACCCCCGCGGCCCAGGTGATCCCGCCGCCACCGAACCACGTCTTCTTGTCCTTGTGGCGCCAGCTCTCCAACCACCACAGGCCGAGTCCGATCCGGAGGACCGCGACCCATTCCGCACCGGTGAGCCAGATCGTCTGCATCCCGCAGCCTCCTCCGCCGTACGTCCTACTCGTCTGACAGTTCGTCAGTTTCAACTCGGCGCGACGGGTCGCGCAAGGGTTCCGGCGTGCGCTTCGTCACGCCCTTGCGGCATTCCCGGCGCTCCCCATACCCTGAATCTGATGGACCGTCAGATTGCTCGAGAGGCAGGGGGTAGGCGACGTGACCACCGATGAGAACGCCACCGCGGATGTGTCCGTGGGCGTGTCCGTGGACGTGCCCAAGGTCATCAGCGTGGATGACCACGTCATCGAGCCCGCACACCTCTTCGAGACCTGGCTCCCGGCCAAGTACCGCGACCGGGGCCCGAAGCCCTTCACGGCAGGCATCGGCGAGCTGGAGTACATCGGCGGCAGGTACCGGTTCACCACGGATCCCGAGGGGCAGCTCACGGACTGGTGGGAGTACGAGGGCGAGCTCTTCCCGTACAAGCGGATCATCGCCGCTGTCGGCTTCTCACGTGACGAGATGACCCTCGACGGCATCACACGAGAACAGATGCGCCGCGGCTGCTGGGACCCGAAAGCCCGGCTGGAGGACATGGACCTCAACCACGTCGAGGCGTCGCTCTGCTTCCCCACCTTTCCGCGCTTCTGCGGCCAGACCTTCGCCGAAGCCAAGGACAAGGAGGTCGGACTCGCCTGCGTCAGGGCCTACAACGACTGGATGGTCGAGGAGTGGTGCGGCGACAGCGGTGGCAGGCTGGTCCCGCTCTGCCTCATCCCCCTCTGGGACATCGACCTCGCCGTCGCCGAGATCAGGCGCAACGCAGCCCGTGGGGTTCGCGCCGTCACCTTCAGCGAGATCCCCACCCACCTGGGTCTGCCCTCGATCCACTCCGGCTACTGGGACCCGTTCTTCGCCGCCTGCGAGGAGACCGGCACGGTGGTCAACATGCACATCGGCTCCTCCTCCCAGATGCCCGCGGCATCCCCGGACGCACCCCCGGCCGTACAGGCGGCGCTGAGCTTCAACAACGCCATGGCATCGATGATGGACTTCCTCTTCTCGGGCGTCCTCGTGAAGTACCCGCGCCTGAAGCTCGCGTACAGCGAGGGCCAGATGGGCTGGATTCCGTACGCCCTGGAGCGCGCCGACGACGTATGGGAGGAGCACCGCGCCTGGGGCGGTGTCAAGGACGTGATCCCGGAACCCCCGTCCATGTACTACTACCGTCAGATCTTCTGCTGCTTCTTCCGTGACAAGCACGGCATCGAGGCGATCGAGACGGTGGGCGTGGACAACGCCACCTTCGAGACCGACTACCCCCACGTCGACTCGACTTGGCCCCACACCAAGCAGGTGGCGGCCGAGCATGTGGCGGGCCTCCCGAAGGACGTCGCGTACAAGATCCTGCGCGGCAACGCCATCCGGATGCTGGAGCTCCCCTTCGACGCCGGCACCGCGCGATGACGTGACCATTCCCCTCTAGGAGCGGATATGCCGAGGCCCAGGGCTTTCGTCGTGTCCGCGTCTCTCCCGCAACCGGCCGCCGGACCGCGCTGGCTCGACTGATTGTCAGTGCCTCCTGTCAGGATCCGCGGTATGACGCCCTTGCTTATCACCGACATCGAGCGAGCCGTTCGCAGCAGTTGGAGCGCCGAGACGTGCACGCCTGAATACCGATCGCGCTGGAACAAGGACAATCCAGCCCGGGACCAGTGTGGAGTGACCGCCATGGTGGTCAACGACCTGCTGGGCGGTGAGCTGATCCGGGGCGAGGTCCACGTCAACGGAGAACGCGTGGACTATCACTGGTGGAACCGCCTGGGAATGGGCGTCGAGGTCGACCTCACCCGTGAACAGTTCGGTCCGGAGGAGATCGTCACTGGAGGCATCGCGATACCCCGCCCGCCTGAGACCGAATGGCCCAGGCTTCGTGAGGAGTACGAGCTTCTCCGCGACCGCGTCCTGGAGAAGCTCGGTCGGAAGCAGGCGACGGCCTCTGCGGCCGCGCCTCATCCGCGGGCTTGAACCAGCAAAACGCACGAAGTCGTGATAGATCTCGCTGCGCCCCGCCGGTAGTGGCTCGTCGGGAGCGGCGGCATGCAGCTGACAGAGCATCGCCGTCATCAGTGGAACGCGGGCGAGTTCGGACAGTCTGCTGCGCTCCAGCGACCGGACAAATCGCCTTGCAGTGTCTGCCGGGTCACGGAGGGGCGGGCTGGCATTGCGAAACCAGCTGCAGGCCACAACCTCCAAGTCGGCGTGTCGGAAGGGCTGCAGATTCGCACCACGTCTGCGCACAGGAAGCTGCACGTCTGTTCCTCGGCGGGACGCTACTGTGCTTGCGGAGCTTCGTCCTGAACTAGCTGGGCGGCGGTGGTGACCGGTCCCTGCCGCACCGCAAAAGTCCCGTCCGCCACGAATACCGAAGCCCCACCGCGCATGATGACCACCACCGTCATGCCACTGGTTCCTTACGTTGACCATGAAGCGGCGGCCGCACCGGCCGCTGCCCCGGCAGGTCGCCCACGCGAGATGAGGACTCGCGCCTTGAGGCGATTGCTTCAGCTGTGTCAGGCGGCTGCTGAGGCGGGATGTTCCCCGGGGCTTCGCGAGCGACGGTGCTTCCCAGGTCCAGCGCTTGGCTCGTGATCGACACGATGTCTCATGGGACATGCTGAGCGCGAAGAAGAGCTCCGTGCCGATCTCGCCAACAGAAGAGCCCCGGGTCACCGTCCTGACAAGCTGGCCGGAGCGGGTGACGGGAATCGAACTCACGCTCTGAGCTTGGGAATCAGGGTGGCTGCTCAATCGGTGAGACCCTCGACAGCCTCGCGGCCCGCTCACGCCGCCGCATCCGCTGAACGAGAAAACCCCAGGCCGGGCGCTTGGTTGGTGGTTCGGCTGATCGGGTGGGGGTCTCGTCCTATGCTGGGCTTCTTGTCCGTTGATGGGTGGGGTGTTGTCGTGTTGGTCGAGGGACTGATCGCGGTGGCGGCGGCGGGTGGCGGGGCGATCGTGCAGGCGGCGGGGACGGATGCGTGGGCTGGGATTCGCAGCGGTGTCGCGCGGATCCTTGGCCGCGGCGGGTCGGGTCGGGAGCAGGCCGAGCTTGAGCGGCTCGATCAGACCCGGGCCGAGCTGGAGTCGGCCGGTGACGGCGCTTGGGCGGAGCGGGTGCAGACTGTCTTGGTGACCCGCTGGCAGACCCGTCTGGAGATGCTTCTTGAGCAGCTCCCGGATGAGGAGCGGCAGCAGGTGGCTGCGGAGCTGGAGGCTCTGGTCCAGCAGGCGTACGCCCAGGCCCCGGTGCAGACCACGCACAACGACTTCAGCAATGCGACATTCACCGACAGTCAGGTTCTGGGCAGCGGCACGCAGAACAACACGATCAACCGGTAGTGGTACGGGCGGCAGGCATGGGGGCGAGGAACAGGTCCGGCAAGCGTAAGAGCGGCAGGAAGAAGGACAAGCGTCCCGAGCAGGGACAACGGGTCGGTAGCAGTTTTGCGGGGGCGTCGTTCGAGCGCAGTCAGGTGCTCGGTAGCGGGACGCAGACCACGAAGATCAACGTGCAGGCGTATGCGGCGGTGCCGACGGCACTGAACTCTCTTCCAGGGTTGCCGCTGGAGTTCACCGGCCGCGAGGATGAGATCGCCAAGTTCCTGTCCATGCTCGATCCCGGGAGCGGTTCGGGTGCGGCGGTCGGGTCGGTGGCGGGGCTGCCGGGCGTGGGCAAGACCACCCTCGCCCATGCCGTGGGGCATGCCGCGCTCGACAAGGGCTGGTTCACGGGTGTGCAGATGGTGAACCTGCGCGGCTACGACCCGACCCCTGTCCCGCCGGAGGACGCGCTGGAGGCGCTGCTGCGAGCCCTTGGTGTCGCGGCCGACCACATTCCGCCCACGCTGGACGAGCGGGAGGGGCTCTACCGGTCCCAACTCGACGCTCTGGGAAGGGAGGGGCAGCGGGTTCTGATCCTGGCGGACAACGCCTCGACTTCGGAGCAGGTCCGGCCGCTGCTGCCGGCCCGTCACCACGCAGTGCTGGTGACCTCCCGGCACGCCCTGCCCGGGCTCGGCACCCGCCTGTTCAACCTCCACCCTCTCCAGCCGGATGCCGCCGTCGACCTCCTGCACCAGCGGCTGGAGGTCGCCGATCCCGACGACCGGCGGGTCGAGGACGAGCCCGCGGCCGCGGAGGAACTCGCCGCGCTCTGCGGCTACCTGCCCCTGGCACTGCAGATCGCCGCCGCTCTCCTCGCCGACGACCGGGACCAGCCGCTGTCCGAGCGGGTGCGGATGCTCACCGACGCCGGCACCCGCCTCGGCGGCCTCGACGACGGCGAACGCAACCTGCGCGCCGTCTTCGACGAATGCCTCACCCGCCTCACCCACCAGCAGGCCGATCTCTACCGCCTCCTGGGTCTCCACCCCGGCCCGGACATCTCCACTGACGCCGCCGCAGCCCTCACCGACCAGCCCGCCGACAAGATCACCCCGCTGCTGCGACAGCTGGTCCGAGCACGCCTGCTCACCCAGAACAGCCAGGCGCGCGACCGCTGGTCCATGCACGACCTCCTGCGCGTCCACGCCCAGGAACAGGCGTGCACCACCATGGACCGCGGCCGTGTCCCCCGTCGGCGCTTCGAAACGGCCCGCACCCGACTCACCGACCACTACGTCCGCCACGCCGAAGCGGCCGACACCCACCTTCAGCCGCCCGGCGAGGCGGTGTCGACGCTGTTCGCCGGACGGGAGCAGGCGCTGGCGTGGTTCGACGCCGAACGCGAGAACCTCCTCGCCACCGCCCACACCCACGCCCGCACCCAGACAGCCCTGGACCTAGGATTCACCCTCGGCCGCTACCTGGAGTGGCGACGGCGACTCCAGGACCTGGTGACCGTCCGCGCCCACGCACTCGAAGCCTGCCAGGCACTCGGTGACGCTTTGAATCTAGCCGGCGCCTGGAACAACCTCGGCGGCGCACTCAAGGAGCTCCGGCGCCACGCGGAAGCACTCGACGCCCACCGAACCGCCCTCGACCTCTTCCAGGAGACCGGCGACACCCGCGGCCAAGCCATTGCCTGGAACAACCTCGGCACCGCACTCAAGGAGCTTAAGCGCCACACGGAAGCACACGACGCCCACCGAACCGCCCTCGACCTCTACCAGCAGACCGGCGACACCCACCGCCAAGCCATTGCCTGGAACAACCTCGGCACCGCACTCAGAGAGCTCAAGCGCCACGCCGAAGCACACGACGCCCACCGAACCGCCCTCGACCTCTTCCAGCAGACCGGCGACACCCACCGCCAAGCCATTGCCTGGAACAACCTCGGCATCGCACTCAGAGAGCTTAAGCGCCACGCGGAAGCACTCGACGCCCACCGAACCGCCCTCGACCTCTACCAGCAGACCGGCGACACCTACGGCCAAGCCCACGCTTGGAACAACCTCGGCACCGCCTGTCGAGGCCTGGAGCGATACGCGGAAGCGATCGCAGCTGGGGAGAATGCGATTGCGATGCTGACCCAAGAAGAAGACTGGGCGCGTACCGGAGAAGCATGGGCCGAGTTCGCCACCACCCTGAACGCATCCGGTGCCGAACCGTCCCGGGTTCGAGAAGCATGGGAGCAGTCCGCCACCGCCTACATTCGCGCTGGCGACGACGAAGCAGCAGCCACATCCTGCGCGAATGTCGAGAACCCACCACCAGGCACCTGACCATGGGCTCCACCGTGCGCTGGGTGGCGGACGCCGTAGGCTGGGCTTCGCTCGGGGCGGCCACGGAGGTTCGTCATGCCCCGCCCCATCTGGTCCGGCGCCATCAGCTTCGGCCTGGTCACTTCTCTGAACCAGTGACTGCCTTCCGTCGAGGAGGTCGGCAAACCTGTGGCGCATGCCTGCCGTCCCGGGCCAGGATGCGGTTGTGCGTGACGTCCGGAGTGATCCCGAGTTCCTGCGCGAGCACTGCATACAGGCCCGTGCCGTTACCGAAGACGGGCCGGAGAGCGTCCGCCGCTCCGGGCTGCGCCCGACGCACACGCCCGCGGTGCTGATCACCCGCGGCCAGATCAAGCAACAGCTTCAGAAGATCATCGACCTCACACCTGTCGACGAACGCCGTAAGGCGTTCCGCCTGCTGGTCGCGGTGCTCGCGGTCGCGGACGAACGGCGCCGAGCACGCTTCTGCTCCGACGGATGCGGTCACTGGTGGCACAGCCTGCCCCTGGCTGGCGAGTGATAGTGAGTCACCGTGCCGTTGTCCCCGGTCCCGGGGCTCCATCTGCAGCCGGACGGTGTGGCCGCAGCGCCCATGCGCACGAATCGTTGGCCTCAGCCGATTACCGAACTCAGGGTCCGCAAGGCGTCATCGTATTGGTGACGGTCGAACTGAAACTGGCCGAATGACACGTAACCGCGAGTCTTGCGGTGTGGTTGCTCGAAGGCGCCCCAGGTCACGAGGTCGGCTGTCGCGGTGATGCGGGCCATGAGCGGCCAGCATCCCCACTCGCCGCATTCGCAACCGAGGACGGGTGTCTTCGGCCCCATGGCGCTGGTGGACCGTCCGAGGAAGTGGTCCTGCATCGGTCCGAACCGGAAGAACGCCAGGGTCAGGCCGCCGTAGGCATCACCTGCAGGTTCCATTTTGGCCGAGATCTCGAATCCGTCGATCAGCTCGGTGAGTGGTGCTCCGTCGATGTGAGGGACCACCACGAGCGGGCCGGCGTCGCCTCGGGGATGGCAGTCGAACCGGATCTCATTGCTGATCATCCCGTCATTGTCTCAGCGGTGCGCTGCTCCTTTCTGTCGGGAGGGTTGAGCGGGGGCCTGGCGAGGCATGCCGAGGTTGTTCGGCATACCTCCGGAGACGGCGTCGATCTGGTCGATCTTGGCTTCGGCGCCGGCAAGGCTGACGCGCAGGCCATCGATCTCACCGAGCCAGCCCTCGGCTTCGACGATTCGGTCGAGGAGGTTGTCGCGGATCTCCACGAGCCGGCCGCGCTGCGCGGGGTCGGGGCGAAGGAGGGAACAGCGGACGCAGGCGTGCTCGTGGATGCAGGCGGTGCCGTAAGCGCGGGCGCAGGTGCCGACGGAGAGTTTGCGGCGTTCGAAATGGCCGAGGAAGTCCTCCCACTCGGCGTCGGTGGGGGTGCGGTCCTCCTCGGCGGGGCGCAGTGTGCGACGGCGGGTGATGCAGGCGCGGTGGGCTTCGATGGTCTCGGTGGGGTAGACGGCTAATGGTGGAGTCGGGTATTGGAACTGTCCGAATGCCTCAGCCATGGCGGACCCATGAGGTGAACTCGTCGGCGAGGCCGGGCGGGTTGGCGGTCTCGGTCTGACGGGCGATCGCCTCGTAGTACTCCAACTCGTGGACGATCACCGGCACGGTTCGGCCGACAGATTTTTCGATGACGCCGGTCGTATGGAGGGTTCGGGCGAGCTGGCAGCAGGTCTGGTTGAAGCGGTCCATGATCTGCGCGGCGAGTGGCCCGATGGCTGAATCCCAGTCGGCGAGGTCGGTCGGCTCGTCGTACCAAAGTCCGAGTTCGGTGATCCACTCCTGGCGAGCTGTGGCCCCGGCGGGGTCGCTGGTCAGGTCGCCGACCACAGCCAGCTCGTTCTGGATCCAGAAAGCGTAGTTCCAGCGGGCTTCTGCCTGGTCAGAGGCATCCTGGATGCTGCGTCGGGCCTGAGTTTCAGTGTTGTAGCCGATCGTCAAGGTCGGCTGACGAGGGTCGTCGTCCTCGTTGTCGATGAGGAAGGAGACAGCGTAGATGTCGCCGGCGTTGGCGGCCGGGATGGATGCGAGGGCTCTCTCGACGAGATGCTGGAGGTGATCGTTGAACGTCATGGTCGGCGGGGTCCTGTCGGTCAGGGTTATGAGTTCCACTGGTCGCAGTACTCGATGTGGATCTCGCGCGCGTCGCCGAGAATGCCGTCGTTGGAGTGGAGCTCGGTGCAGAAATGCGGGTAGCTCGGATGGACGGGGACGTATCCGGGGCCGTTTCGGGCGACGTCGAAGAAGTGCCGGGCGGTGTCCCTGAACACCTTCGCGCTGCCGGTCATGAACAGGGTCTCGGCGTGGAGATGCTGGTGGAACAGATCCCGGTTCTCCTGGTAGTGCCGTGCCTCGTGGTCAATCACGGCTTCGTCGGTGTGTCCTGGGCCGGGCAGCGTCACGGTCTGCGGACGCCCTGGGCCGAGCCGTCCTCGTATTTCCTTCCAGCGTGAGGGTGCGAACTGGAGCGAGTGATGCAGCAGCACGAGATCAAGCTGCCGTGTGGCGTCTTCTGGCAGCTCGCGTGAGGGGCCACGGTTCCCCCGCATCGGCAGGTGGACCAGCGAGCGCGGCGAAGAGGCAGCGAGCTTCCATAGCCCACCGATTCGCTGGGCGGCGTCCTGATCGAGGTAGGTATCCAGGTGACGATCGTGGTCGATGAGCACGGCGTGGACCAGGGGCCGGGCTGGTCGGATGACCTTGAACTCCGTGGATCCGAGGCGTGCTTGGTGGATGGTGATGGGTAGCTTCATTGTTTCTCCGGGACACGGCGGCTGACATCGGCAGCGTAAGAGGCCCAGTCGCCGGCTGATGCCTTCTGCCATTGGACGGCGACTTGAATGTGGACGCTGAGTACCCGGGCGAGGATGGCGGCGGGCAGTTCGGCGGCGAGGGTGAACAGTGCGGTGGAGCGGTCCTGCCGGGGTCGGATCCCGATCTTGTGGAGACGCTGGCCGATAAGCGTTGGACGCACGCCGGGCAATGAGTCCTGGCTCGCCCGTGGCTGCCCTCGACGCGCTGCTGAAGGCTCGCCGGTAGGACACTGTCCTGGAGACGAATTCCAAGATCTTCTCCAGGATTTCTCCAGAGAGCCCTTGAGAAACAGGTCAGGCCCGGTGCTGATCTCTCAGCACCGGGCCTGACCTGGTGTTTCCCTGTCGGGGTGGCGGGATTTGAACCCACGACCTCTTCGTCCCGAACGCGATCAGGCTTCCTTGTCGCCTTGCCACCTGTTCACTGACATGCTCGTTCGGCTACAGATCAGTCCATTGCCGTCCGGGACGGTCCTGGGACGGCTGTCTCGTTTGGCCCCCCGTTTGGCCCCCGGCCGCTCCCAGGTGTGCTTTGGGCTCCGACCGCTTTGCGTCCAGGCGATGGCACTGCGGAGACCGCTCGGTCACTCCCGTAGATTAGCCCGGACTCCCGATCACCTCTCCTGTCTTGGCATTCACCAGCACCGTGACAGGACTGGGTCCGGCGGGCGCCTCCCCGCCATTCCCCTCTGTCGAGGAGAGGAGGAAGTTGACGGCCCAGCGAGTCTCCCAGACACCCTGAGCGTTCTTCTGCATGAGCATCTGCGCCTCCTTGAACTCACTTTGGCCTTGGAGGTGCCGCTCGGCCGCCTTGCGAGCCTGTTCCAGCGTGACGGGATGTGCAGGCGGCGTGGCGGGTGCCGACTCATTCCTGCCCGTGAAGGAAGAGATACGCCCGTCCCTTTCCACGATGACGTCCATGCGCATGGGCATGAGGACACCGTCGACGTAGGCACGCCATGCCACGATGCGCTGCGCGCTGCCGGCGGACGCCGGCCTGGCCACAGCCTTGCTCCCGCGCAGGGCCCAGGGGAATCGGCTGCGCACAAACGCCGTGGCCTGCGTAGTGGCGTCAGCGTCCCTCTTGAGGGGCTTGTTGGTGACTCCGGGGAGGGAAGTTGCGAGGGTGGATCCGGTGATGAACTCTGCTCCGGCGGTGAAGGCGAGGGTTCCGTCCTTCAAGCTGACAAGGGTTTGGTCCGGCTGGCCGTGCTGGCCCGCGACCGTCTGCACAGATGTGATCTCGCTCTGGGATCCGAATACCTGGTGCACTACGCGCTCTGCCGTCTCCTTGTCCGTGCTGCCAGCGGTGACCAACTCGGAACCGGCGACAACAGGTGTCACCACGAGACTTGCTACAAGGAAGATCACCGCACCACCGGCGGCACCAATCTTCACGCCGAGTGTGAGGTCCGCTTGCTGTCCGGCAGGCTGGAGACCGTTGTAGGGGCGCAGCCGCCCTACCACTGCCGCGGCAAATGCACCGATTACGGCCCCGATCGAATTGGCCACAAGGTCTTCGGAAGTGCAGGAACGCCCGATGTGCGCGGTGACAGCCTGTACCAGTTCGGTGGCTCCGGAAAGGAGCACCCCTCCTGCCAAGCAGACTGCGGGACGCCGTAGGAGCAACGTGGCGAAGAAGACCACAGGGATGAAGAGCGCGACGTTCATCAGTCCCTGCTGGGTAGCCAAAGGCCCCAGCAGGTCCTTGTTCACCGTGCACACACCAGAAGCTCCGACCCCGATATGACTCGGGTACAAAGTGGCGGTGATCTCACCGGAAACCGAAAGGCCGAAGAAAATTGACAGCGCCTTGGGGCGCTCGTACCTGCTCGCGAGGTACACCGCCGCTGCGGATGCCAGGATTCCCGTAATCAGGAAGGCCGGGACAATCCACGGGTTTCCGTTGAGAATGGCACCTATCATGATAACCCCATAAAGAATGCATGCCCGGAGGCCCAAAGGCGGGCCCCCGGGTTTAGCAGCTTATTTAACAGCCTGTGGCAGGAGGCGTATTGAAGGTCGTCTGGCCCACTACGGACATGTAGCCGACTGCGGAATAGCAGGCCGGGTAGTAGTAAGAATCCTTCCAGGAGGTGCTCTTCGTAGTACCCGCGCTCTGGTTGAAGAGCCCGGCGTAGACGATCGGACCGCCGTTGTAGGATCGCCCGAACTTCGCGGTGATGGCGCTGCCGGAGTTCTTTTCATAAGAGACACCGATGTTGCCATAGTCCACGCGAGCGCTTCTCGATATCCCCACGGTGAGCATCCCGTGCGTCGTGGTAGAGCACGACCAGTAGTAGCCACAATTACCGTCAGCGGAGGCTGGCGTCGCAACCCCCAGCCCAACAACGCCCGCCATGGCGAGCGTAAGTGTCATTCTCTTCATTTTCCCTCCCCTTTTCGTGGAGAAATCACCCCCACGTTGATCTTGATCGTACACATGGTCGCCACGGTGCGCAAAACAGAATTTACGCAGAGTGGTTCAGGCTGGAGGGTTGCTGCCTCGAAATCGGAACAGGAAATTCCGATTCCATAATTCAAGTGGAGGAATGCAAGGATGGCGTCCCGCTGAGCGGTGTAGTGGATCAAGGCGCCGGAATCCGCAGGCCATCCCGCATCGGCGCGGTGCGAGGCTGCGGATGGTGCTGACGGCAGGTCAGTCACTGTGCGACTCGGGAGCCATGTCCCACGGGGTGGTCGGCGCGCGGCCTACCGGAACACATCGAGCAAGGTCGCTTACACCACGAAGCCGGACATGATCACTGGGAATCCCAGGCGCTTCAACCAGGCGCCTGCATGGTCCTTGCTGCCGCTGAACTCACCGGGGAAAGTGCCCGCCCCTGTACCCACTTGTGAGCTACTCCGGAGATCGCTTTCGAGTCATACTCCCGCTCATCATGTACGAGGACAACGGGCCTCGCTGAAGCCGTACTTGGACGGGAATGCCTCTCGTCCTAGTTCGTCGTATTCAACGACCGTCTTGAGCACGGACTCCCGTGTGATCGCTCCTTCGCACATGACTGAAGGCCGTAGCCGCCGGAGGAGTAACAAGTGTGAACTGGATCTAGCGCACTCATCGAGGCATGAACCCCGGCTTCTGCTCGGCGAGCGCGCGAAGTCGTGCCAGGTAGTCCTGCGCCGTCGGCTCAGAGCTGTACCGGCGCCGCATCTCGGCAGCAAGTTCACGGCTGGTCATGATCAAGGACGGCACTGACTGACGGTTCCCTTCGAGGGCTCGTTCACCCATGATCAGCGCTTGTTCCAAGTCGCCCTCGCGGGCCGCTGTGACGCCTAGCGTGACGCGGGCTTCGGCGTTGCGCATCGGCGAGCGCTCGGTGCCGTCGAAGTCCGTTCCCGCCCTCAGTACCTCTTCGGCAAGCGTGCGTGCGAGCTTGTCCTCGCCGACCAAGCGGTAGCAGTCCATTGCGTAGAAGTCGAACTTGGCAGGGTCCACCACGAAGTGGTTGTCGAGGTTATCGGGGTGCGGCATCCCTTCGAGCATTCGCCGCCCCTTGTCCAGGGCGACCTCGACTTGCCGACGGTCTCCGAGCCGTGCCCATGCCTTGGCTTCCTGGGCAGCGAGCTGCACCGCCACGCCGTGATGTGCCGCCGCCTCGGCGCCGGCCTGCGCCGCGGCGATGACGCCGCGGTAGTCACCGGTCGTAAGGGCGAACCATGCTCGCATCTCGTGCGCCCACCCGGCGATCTCCGCATGGTCGGCTTCCGTCGCGAGCGACAGTGCAGCCCGTCGCGTCGACTCGGCGGCGTGGCGATCGCCCGCGTCGTACTCGACGCAGCCGACCAGCAGCGCGAGCCAACCTGATAGGGCGAGAACCTCGCGGTGCTGCGTGAGTGTGAGGCTCTTCGTGTGGAGTTCGACGACACGGCGCAGCCACTGCCGCCCCTCAAGGAGAAGCTGCTCACTTGGCATGAACGGGTACTCCGAGGCGAGCCGGTCCGCCGTGATTCTTAGGGCATCGAGCGTGGCGTTGTCGACGTCGGACCGGTTGAGACGGCTCACGATCTCCAGCGTTTCCATGCCGGACGCTGCCAGGATCTCTCGATCCCCGTCGCGCCGTGAGGGCGCCGGAAAGAGCGCGTGCGTGACTGTGCCGAAGAGCGCCGCAATGATCGGTTGGTAGAAGTCGTTCGGGGTCTGGCCTGACTCCCACCGCTTCCACTGGCGAATCATGCTGTCCTCTGCAGGCAGCTCCGTGGGAGCGTGTGCCCGCAGGGCCCGAACCGCGTCACGTTGCGACCAGTCGCGTGCCGTCCGCTCGGCAACGATCCGCCGCGCCCATGCGGGCCTGTCGTCGGTCATATGCCCTCCTCCGAGTGCCTACTCCGAGTCTCACCCGTGAGCCGGGGGGACAGGAAAGGGGACAGGGGGGTGTCACTGGGCATGCCCCCACCTCCGCTTCGGCGTCCCCCTGCTGTCACTTACTTCTCAACTCCCGTTCCCTGCATGCTGGTTGCAGATCACGCGCCACCTGGGCCGGAGTGCTCTTCCAGTGCTGCGACCCTTTCAGCCAAAGCCTGAATCTGGGAGCGGATTTCCTTGATGTCGTCGCGTACGTCGCTGCTGGGGGAAGGAGCCCCGTCGCTGACGAAATTGCCAAGGTTCCCGGCCGACACGATCAACCCTTCGGTGCGGAGCGCAGCCAAGCCGTTTTGGATGGTCTGGCTCGCGAATCCGAACCGGTCGATCAACTCGCGCTGTGACGGGAGCTTGTCTCCCGGCTTCATCTTCTCGATGTCTATGCGAAGCGCGTCCGCGACCTGCACCGCTTTCGGCTTGGGTCCTCCTGTGGCAGTCATGCTCTGAGCGTACCCACCACAGCGAACTAGAGCGCATCACCTCACAGGGGTTGTGAACCACAGCAGACTAGTGCAAGCTAGTCAGCAACTCCTCGCGGTTTCAAGTGACACCGCTTGACCTGCACGTATGGCTCGGGATTGCCCGTATGGCTGTCGTTTGCGGCAGTCGGAAGGCGGCTTCTGCCGCACGCCGCGGGCCCTGCGCTGATCGCTCCTTGAGAACTGAAAAGAGTGCCAAGGATTCGCCGCCTCTCCTGTGCGTCAAGCAGGCGGCGTGCGCGGGATTCCGTCCCGCGTGCTGAACAGCGCAACTTCGACTTCCGCGGCATCAGCCGCGGCCGGTTGCCTCCTCCGACCGTCCGGCCATGGGTCGTACGGGCGGGGTTGAGGGGAGCCGGATTCCTGGTTCCGACGGCGCGCACCCCCGGAGCGGCTACTCCGGGGGTGCTGTTCGGGCCGTTCCCGCTTGAGAGGAGCACGACCCATGAAAGCCATCGTTGCTGGTCATGTAGCTGTTACGGCCACAGAGTTCGTTGAACTCGCCTTGGGTACCCCGGTTGAGTTGTGGCTGGGTGTGGAGGGCGAGAGTGAGATGGAGCGCGCGGCCCGTCTGGATGCGGCCCGCGACATCCTTGCCGACTATCCGGGCTTGCCGGACGAGGTGTCCCGGGTCGCTGCGGAGGCGATCGAGGCGTTCGCGCCGGAGTTGTTCAACGTCACCCCGCTGGTCCGCCGCTCGGTGGCCCGGTACCGCACGCGTGGCCGCGGGGGTGTGGCGGCATGACGGCCACGACGAGCATGGAGCGGTTGGCGGTGCCGCCGCTTACGAAGCCCGAGATGGGCCTTGCTGGTGTCGGCGCGCTCGCCGCCGCTGGTGTCGGCGCTCTGGGCCTGGTGGCGTCATTCGACGCGGTGTCCGGGGCTGCGGCCCGGTGGGGGTTCGGTGAGCCGTGGATGTTGCCGGTCGGTATCGACGTGGCGATCCCGGTGTTCACCGTGGCGAACCTGCTGTTGATCCGGATGGACATGGCCTTGGCCTGGGTGCGGTTTGTGCCCTGGGTGCTCACGCTGGTGACCTGCGGGCTGAACGTGGCTGCTGGGCATGGCCTGTGGGCGAGGGTGGCCCACGGGACGATGCCGTTGCTGTGGGTGGTGTTCTCCGAGATCGGCGCCCACATCTACGCCGTCCGTATCGGCGCGGCGACCGGCCGGCGGATGGACAAGATCCGGTTCGGGCGGTGGCTGCTCGCCTTCCCCTCCACGTTCGCCCTGTGGCGGCGGATGACGCTGTGGGAGATCACCTCCTACAGCGAGGCTCTGTCGCGGGAGAAGGAGCGGCAGCTCGCGCGTGCTGATCTGCGCGAGGCATACGGGCGCGGGTGGCGCAGGCACACCCCGCACCGCACCAAGGTGCTGCTCAAGCTCGGGGACCTCGCCCCCGCCGCGGTCGACATCGAGCCGGACCCCGACCCCGAGCCGGTAGCGCCGGACGACGTGGCGCCTAAACCGCGCCGAAGCCGAGGTCGGAAGCCGAACACGAAGACGAAGCGCACGCGCACGGCGGCGGAGCTGCTGGCGGAGGCGCGGGAGGCCACTGCCGGATGGTCGGACGCTGAGATCAACGCCGAGAAGATCCGCACCGTGCTGCGCTGCTCGGCAGCCAACTCCCGCACCGTGCGGGATGCGCTGCTCGCCGAACGGACTGACGCCCCTCGCCTCGCCGAATTCGAGGGGGCGGCGGCATGAGCAGTGCCGCGTGCTACGACCCGACCGGTGCCCGCTACGGCATCCCCACCTACCCGTGGCGTCTCGCCCCCGACGGCTACGCCACCCGCCGCCAGCTCCGCGCCCACGGCTTACGTCCCGGCGGACAACCGGTCGCCGCGCAGCTCATGCGCCGCTCGCCCCGCCGCAGGGGCGGGGTGATGGTCGCCCACCTGTACCGCATCGAGCTCGCGAAGCCGGTGCGGCCGATGACGTCGCGCAAGTGGGGTGCGCTCGCCCTGGCGATCCTCGCCCGCCGCACCTGCCCCCAGTGCCACACGGACGCGGGGTACGTCATCCCGCCCACGCTCGGCACCTGCGTCCCGTGTGCCTACCCCGAGGAACAGCGCGCCGCCTGACCACAGCGGGCCCCGACCGAAGCGCATCTGGGCCCCTTTTCGACTCCGTTCCCAGGGAGGGACGTTCAGTGGATCGCGACGATGAGAACGAACTGTTCAACCGACTGGAAGCTGACATGGCCGCCGACTTCGTGCCTGACTCGGGTGCTGATGTGGTCGACCTGAGCAAGGCGCGGTCGGCGCGTACGGGGTCGGCCGACTCGCCCACCGACCCGACCGCCGACCCGCACCTGGATGGGTCGGGCGACCCGTCGGCGACGGTGTTGGTCGACCAGCCGACTGCTGCGGTGGCTGGTCCGGGGTATCTGGGTCGGTTGATGGGCGCCCGCCGTCGGGATGTGGTCCCGGTGTGGCTGCGGTCGACGTCGGAGCTGAAGACCGCGGCCACGTGGGTGGCGCGGCATTACGCGCATGCTGCCGGGTATCACGCGCTGCGCTCGCCGGTCTACGCCGTCCGCCTCGCCTTCCAGGCCCCGACCGGTGCGGCCCGGTTCGTCGGGGGGACGATGCGGTGGGTAGCTGACCGCGAGGGCGAGCCGGTCCGCCTCGCCGCTGTCCGCCGCGAGGATGCGGCCGACTACCTGAAGCTGTCCCGGCAGCGCGACGGACGAGTCCGACTCCGGACCCTGGTCGCGGTGCTGGCGATGTTCGTCGGGCTGGGTGCGACGCTCGCCCTCTATGTGCTGGCCCCTGGGTGGCTTCAGGCGCTGTCGGTGTCCGCGCTGGTGCTGGCGCTGGGATGGAAGGGCCGGCAGGCGGATGCTCCGGTGATCCACCGGGCGGTGGAGATGCCCAAGGCGATGAAGCTGACCAGTGACATCGTGCTGCGGGCGCTCGGCTCGCTCGGTATCCCTGCCATCAATCAGGCGCAGGCCAAGGGCAAGGAGGGGTTCGAGTTCACCGCGCCGATTACCCGGGATGGGCCCGGCTGGCGCGCGGAAGGCAACCTGCCCCACGGGGTGACGGTCACGGACATCATCGAGCGCCGCGAGCGTCTCGCCTCCGGGCTGCGCCGCCCGCTGGGCTGTGTGTGGCCGGAGGCTGTCACGCATGAGCACACCGGTCGTCTGGTGCTGTGGGTCGGCGATCAGGACATGTCCACGGTGCGCAAGCCCGATTGGCCGCTGTTGAAGGCCGGTTCGGTGGACCTGTTCAAGCCGGTCGCGTTCGGCACCGACCAGCGCGGACGCTGGATCGAGATCACGCTCATGTACATCGCCGGGATCATCGGTGCCATCCCCCGCATGGGAAAGACCTTCCTGCTGCGTCTGCTGCTGCTCATCGCCGCGCTGGATCCGCGGGCGGAGCTGCACACCTACGACCTCAAGGGCACCGGCGACCTCGACCCGGTCGGCGACGCCGTCTCGTATCGGCACCGGGCAGGGGAGGAAGACGAGGACATCGAATACGCCCTCGCGGACCTGCGGGCGCTGCAGGAGGAGCTGCGGCGGCGGGCGAAGATGATCCGCTCCCTGCCCCGGGACATGTGCCCGGAGTCGAAGGTCACCAGCGTGCTGGCGGACAAGAAGTCCCTTGGTTTGCACCCGATCGTGATCGGGGTGGACGAGTGCCAGAAGTGGTTCGAGCACGAGAAGTACGGCAAGGAGCTGGAGCAGATCTGCACCGATCTGGTCAAGCGCGGCCCCGCCACCGGGATCGTGCTGCTGCTCGCCACGCAGCGCCCGGACGCCAAGTCCCTGCCGACGGGGATCAGCGCGAACGCGTCGGCTCGCTGGTGTCTGAAGGTGATGGGTCAGGTCGAGAACGACATGGTGCTCGGCACGTCGAGCTACCGGCGTGGGGTGCGGGCCACGATGTTCTCGTGGGCGGACAAGGGCATCTGCTACTTCATGGGCGAAGGCGCCGATGCCCGCATCGTCGGCGCCACCAACATCGACGCTCCCAAGGCCGAGGTGATCGCCCTGCGTGCCCGGACGCTGCGCGAGCAGGCCAGCACGCTCTCCGGCCACGCCCTGGGCGAGGACTTCGAACCGGCCGATGCCACCACGTCCACGCTGCTGGCGGACGTTCTCGCGGTCATCCCCGAGAAGGAAGCCAAGGTGTGGAACGAAACCGTGGTGGAACGCCTCGCGGA
>NZ_JBHXFA010000056.1:0-40810 GCF_042724175.1 Streptomyces sp. NPDC127084 | reverse complement strand
GTTCCCTGGAGACTCCAGGGAACCGGGGGCTCATGCACCGCCCTCTGGGCCGGGCCGCTCAGGTGCGGTGGCTCAGCTCAGTGGGAGTGGCCGTGACCGTGGCCGTGGCCCGCGTCCGCCGGCTCCTCTTCCTTCTTCTCCACCACGAGCGTCTCGGTGGTGAGCAGCAGGGAGGCGATCGACGCGGCGTTCTCCAGCGCGGAGCGGGTGACCTTGACCGGGTCGATGACGCCGGCCTTCACCAGGTCGCCGTACTCGCCGGTCGCGGCGTTGAAGCCCTGACCCTTCTCCAGCTCCGACACCTTCGCGGTGATGACGTAGCCCTCGAGTCCGGCGTTCTCGGCGATCCAGCGCAGCGGCTCGACGGCGGCGCGGCGGACGACCGCGACACCGGTGGCCTCGTCGCCGTCCTTGCCGAGGTTGCCCTCGAGCACCTTGACTGCGTGCACCAGCGCGGAGCCACCACCGGAGACGATGCCCTCCTCGACCGCGGCGCGGGTCGCGGAGATGGCGTCCTCCAGACGGTGCTTCTTCTCCTTCAGCTCCACCTCGGTGGCGGCGCCGACCTTGATCACGCACACGCCGCCGGCCAGCTTCGCGAGGCGCTCCTGGAGCTTCTCGCGGTCCCAGTCGGAGTCCGTGGTCTCGATCTCGGCCTTGATCTGCGCGACGCGGCCGGACACGTCCTCGCTCTTGCCGCCGCCGTCGACGACCGTGGTGTCGTCCTTGGTGACGGTGATACGGCGGGCGGTGCCCAGCACGTCCAGACCAGCCTGGTCGAGCTTGAGGCCGACCTCCTCGGCGATGACGGTGGCACCGGTGAGGGTGGCCATGTCCTGGAGCATCGCCTTGCGGCGGTCACCGAAGCCGGGGGCCTTGACCGCGACCGCGTTGAAGGTGCCGCGGATCTTGTTGACGACGAGCGTGGACAGGGCCTCGCCCTCGACGTCCTCGGCGATGATCAGCAGCGGCTTGGAGCTGCCGGCCTGGATGATCTT
Source organism: Streptomyces sp. NPDC127084 (assembly GCF_042724175.1). NCBI lineage: Bacteria > Bacillati > Actinomycetota > Actinomycetes > Kitasatosporales > Streptomycetaceae > Streptomyces > Streptomyces sp. NPDC127084. The sequence continues at coordinate 39,812 of NZ_JBHXFA010000056.1, read as the reverse complement.
CTCCAGCAGCGGCAGCAGGTCCGTGATCGCGGAGATCTTGCCCTGGTGGATCAGGATGTACGGGTCGTCGAGGACGGCCTCCATACGCTCCGGGTCGGTCACCATGTACGGCGACAGGTAGCCCTTGTCGAAGGCCATGCCCTCGGTGAAGTCCAGCTCCAGACCGAAGGTGTTGGACTCCTCGACGGTGATGACACCGTCCTTGCCGACCTTGTCCATCGCCTCGGCGATGAGCTCGCCGACCTGCTGGTCCTGGGCGGACAGCGCGGCGACGGCGGCGATGTCGGACTTCTCCTCGATCGGACGCGCGGTGGCGATGAGGTCGTCGGAGACGGCCTTGACGGCGGCGTCGATGCCCTTCTTCAGGGCTGCCGGGGAGGCGCCCGCGGCGACGTTGCGCAGACCCTCGCGGACCAGGGCCTGGGCGAGCACGGTGGCGGTGGTGGTGCCGTCACCCGCGATGTCGTTGGTCTTGGTCGCCACCTCCTTGACCAGCTGGGCGCCGAGGTTCTCGTACGGGTCCTCGATCTCCACCTCACGGGCGATGGTGACACCGTCGTTGGTGATGGTGGGGGCGCCGAACTTCTTGTCGATCACGACGTTGCGGCCCTTGGGGCCGATCGTCACCTTGACCGTGTCGGCGAGCTTGTTGACGCCGCGCTCAAGGGCGCGACGGGCGTCCTCGTCGAACTTCAGGATCTTCGCCATGGAGCTTCTCAAGTCCTCTCGTTGCGATCCCCGGCTGCCTTCTGGGACAGCCGCCATCGCGAAAAACGAACCGCGCCCCGGCGACCCGGCTTCTCAGACACGGGGGCCAGGGCGCGGCTCAGAGCAAAACTGCCGGGTGACTTACTTCTCGACGATCGCGAGCACGTCGCGGGCCGAGAGGACGAGGTACTCCTCGCCGTTGTACTTCACCTCGGTGCCGCCGTACTTGCTGTAGAGCACGACATCGCCGGTCTTGACGTCGAGCGGCAGGCGCTCGCCGTTCTCGAAGCGGCCCGGGCCGACGGCCAGGACGACGCCCTCCTGGGGCTTCTCCTTGGCCGTGTCCGGGATGACCAGGCCAGAGGCCGTGGTCTGCTCGGCGTCCAGCGGCTGGACCACGATGCGGTCCTCAAGCGGCTTGATGGCAACCTTGGAGCTGGTGGTCGTCACGATCCGACCTCCCCCTTCGGAGATCTCACGGGGTTAACTGTCTGAGGTGGCGACCAGGTGGATCCGTCGTCGCGGGTGCCGGACCTGCCCGTCGCTGTGTTGGCACTCTCCTGCGGGGAGTGCCAGAGCCGAGACTATGACCGCGATTAGCACTCGGTCAAGCGGAGTGCCAGTCAACCCGTGCGTGGCGGTCATACGTAGTCCTCCAGCCGCGCCACCGCGTACCCCCGTTCGGTGATGAGGTTCATCACCCGCCGGATCAGGTCGGGCATCCGGGCCCGCCACTCCGCCTCACCCCGGAAGTGGGTGAGGATGATGTCGCCGGGGTGCAGCTCCCGGTCCGCCTCCCGCCACTCCATGTGGTCCGCGAACGCCTCCGCAGCCCAGAGCGGTACGGCCTCGATCCCGCACGACTTCGCGGCCCGCAGCGTGTTCCGGTCGTAGGCGCCGTAGGGCGGCCGGAAGAGCCGGGGCCGCTCGCCGAACTCCTCCTCGATCCGGTCCTGCTGCCCGCAGATCTCCCTGCGCTGGGCCCGGTAGGGACGCCCGCGCAGATACGGGTGGGTGAGGGTGTGGTTGTTCAGCGTCGTCCCGCGCTCCTGCATCCTGCCGAAGTACGCGTAGTCGCCCCGCGCCAGGTAGTCGGTCAGGAAGGCGCTGTACGGGATCTCCAGGTCGCTCATCATCCGGAGCAGCGCGGGGTCCTTCTCGGCTCCGTCGTCGATCGTGAGGAAGACGACCCGGTCGGTGGTCGGCACGGCGGTGAAGACCGGCGGGAGGCCTTCGTGGTCGCGGACCTCGAAGCCCTCGCGGGTGGTGATCTCCGGCTTCTCGCCCGGTGGCGGGGGTGCGACGAGCGGCGGCTCGTCGAGTCCCCAGTACCTGGCCGCGGCGGCCTGGGCGCCGGACGCCGGCTTCCCCATGCGCCCGGCGGGTGCTCCCGGCGCGCCGGGAGCACCGAAAGCCCCGGGAGTACCGGGAGCCACGTACCGGCCGTGGGACCCGGGACCCTGCGCGCTCCCACTCGTACAGCTCCCGCTGACGGCGCAGTTCCCGCCGATCGCGGCGACGACCAGCGCGGTCAGCACCAGTGCCCCACGGCGCCAACCATTCGCCATATTTGCGTTTTGTCGTACTAGTCCCATACCCGCGCATCCTGTCAGCGCCGGGCCCCCACCAGGCCCCGACACCGCCACCGGGCCCCGCACCGTCCCCCGGCTGGCCGACAATGAGCGTGTGGATGACATCTCCTTCCCCCACCTCGGACCGCTGCTCAGCGCCGAGGGGCAGTCCCTGCTGGCAGTCCTGCGCGACCACGACCCCGCCCAGGAGCTCGCCGTGGCGACCAGGCTGCGCCGCGAGCACCCGGCCGAGCTGGTCTCGGCGGCGCTCGCCCAGGCACGGCTGCGGCAGCGGGCGGTGACCAAGTTCGGCGCCGAGGACGCGTACCGGATGTACTTCACGCCGAACGGCGTCGAGCAGTCCACCCGCCGCTCGGTGGCCGCCTACCGGGCCGCGCGGTTCCGGGACATCGGCCCGGTCCAGGTGACCGATCTGTGCTGCGGAATAGGCGGCGACGCGATCGCGCTGGCCCGCGAGGGCTTCGTCGTGGACGCGGTCGACCTGGACCCGCTGACCGCCGAGAGCGCCCTGGTCAACGTGTGCACGGTGGTGGAGGGGACCCCGCTGATCACCGTCAGCTGCACGGACGTCATGGAGTACGACCTCAACGGCACGGAAGCGGTCTTCATCGACCCGGCCAGACGGGGCGGGCGCGGTGGCGGCCGGATCTTCGACCCCGAGGCGTACTCCCCGCCGCTTTCCTGGGCGATCGACGCGGTACGCCGGGTCGGCACCGGAGCCATCAAGATCGCCCCCGGCATTCCGCACGAGCTGGTCCCCGAGGACTTCGAGGCCGAGTGGATCTCGGACGCCGGCGATGTGAAGGAGGCCGTGCTCTGGCACGACGAGGGACGCCCCGAGGTCATCACCCCGGGGACGCGCCGCGCCACCCTCCTCCCGTCGGGTGCGACGCTGGTGGGCCGCGGACTGCCGGACCCCGAGGTCCGCCCGGTGGGCCGCTATCTGTACGAGCCCGACGGCGCCGTGATCCGCGCGCATCTGGTCGCCGAGGTCGCCGAGGAACTGGGCGGCGGGCTGCTCGACCCGACCATCGCCTACATCACGGCCGATGAGCTGCGCCCGACCCCGTACGCCACCGCCTACGAGATCACCGACGAGTTGCCGTTCAACCTCAAGAAGCTGAAGGCCCTGCTGCGTGAACGCGGCGTCGGCAACCTGACGGTGAAGAAGCGCGGCTCGGCGGTCGAACCGGAGGAGGTACGCCGCAAGGTCAAGCCACGCGGGCCGAACGCGGCCACGGTGTTCCTGACGCGGGTGGCGGGGGCACCGACGATGCTGATCGGCGGGCCGGTGGGGTAACCGGGGGGCCGGGGCGGCGGAGCGTCCGGGCGTACCGGGCCAGCCGGACGCTCAGGGCGGCCGGGTCAGCGGGGCGCTCCAGGTCAACCGGCCGTGGGGCCAGACCAGGCGTGCCGGCCGGGGGCTGCTCAGACGTGGGCGTTGCTCACGGGTGTACGCGACGCCGGTCCGTCGACTGCCGTAAGCCGCAGCGCCCACCGGTAGTGGGTCACGGCCTTGGCGGCACCGATCAGGCCCATCACCCAGCAGATGACGCCCACACCCATGAAGTAGGCGACCTCGCCGTACGTCGTGGCGCCCGGTTGTGCGGATGCCGGAATGGCGAAGGAGAGCCACAGTCCGAAGGCGCCGAAGACGAAGCAGGACAGCAGCCAGCACAGACTCGGCCCTGGGGCCCTGAAACGGGCGTCACCGGCGGGGTCGCGGTCCAGGGCGGCCCACTGGTCGAGCAGTGCGCGGATACGGCGGTCACGCCCGATGCCCGAGCCGACGAGAAGTCCGGCCGGGACCAGAACGCCGGTGGCGATACCGAAGGCGACCACGATGAGGATCATGCTCAACGGGTCGTAGGGGCCGTCGGGACCCAGCGAGGCAAGACCGCTGCCCGCGATGCCCCAGCCCAGTTGCAGCATGGCGAGTTGAAGCAGGAACACCAGCAGCCGGGGTATCCCGATCAGCCGCGTGGTGAGATCCCCGAGCACCGCCGCCCGGTCGGCGAGCAGCGCCTCGCGGTCGGGCCAGGAGCGCAGGGCCTCGGGTGGCGGGGGCGGGGGAAGTCGGCGACCACGGGGCATGCCCGCGAGACTACCGGCGCCACGTCGGGGGCCTGCTGTCGGGGCGTCAGGCGCTGCTCACTCCATCTCGCCTCGCCAGGCGGCACCATGGGTTGTCCCACTCAGAACTGGAAGCCGATCACGCCCGAGCCCGGCTCCGACTGCGCGCGCCGCATCCAGCCGAGGCCCTGCGTGACAGCGTCCAGGACACCGGGCTCCAGCGGCAGGGCCTGCCCCGACTCGTCGGCCGCGCTTGGCGTCCGACGAAGAACTCATGGGCGGGACCCTGTGGGACGCCGCTGACACGGCCTCACATGCCCGCCGGCCCGGACCGACGAGGCTCGTACACCGGTTTTCGACACCCGCGCGCGGACTCGGTCCGGAAGGGCATTGCGCCGGCGGCCTCAGCCTTCGGCGATCTGGCGGACCTCGCAGGTGATCGTCCAGAACGTCTCATGGGTCTGGAGGAACCGCTTGGTCCACTCCAGCGCCTCGGCCTCGTCCTCGGCCTGGATCAGCGCGTAGCCGCCGATGACCTCCTCGGACTCGGCGAACGGCCCTTCGGTGACGACGATCTTCCCGCCGGACCAGGTGACGCGCTTGCCCTGGGCGGCCGGGGTGAGCCCGGCGGTGTCCAGCAGCACACCGGCCTTGGTCATCTCCTCGATCAGCACCCCCATCCGCTCCATGAGCTCCGGGCTGGGCCCTTCTGCCGGAGCCTCCGACTCGTTGACGCGGATCATCGACAGGTACCGGGGCATGGTGTTCTCCGTATGTCGCTGGGCGGGGCCGTACTCCGCCTCTCAGCCTGTACATCGAACGGGACGCCGGGCCGGCCGACACGGCCAGGATGCCTAGAGGTAGTCCTCCAGGCGCGCGACTGTGAAGCCCTGCTCCTGGATACGGCGCAGCAGATTCGCCGTCATCTCGGTCATCGTCGCCCCCTTCAGATCGGAGGGGCCGCGGAAGTGGGCCAGGATGATGTCGCCGGGGTGCAGCTTCTTGTCGCCGCGCTGGTACTGCATGTTCTTGATCTGCATCGACTCGCGCCACAGCACGATCGCCTGGGCGCCGCAGGCCTTCGCGGCGGCGCGGGTGTCCTCGTTCCAGTTGCCGTAAGGCGGGCGCAGGAGGCGCGGGGCGGTTCCGTAGCGGGCCTTGAGTTTGTCCTGCTGGCCGCAGATCTCGCGCTTCTGGGCCGCCGCGTCCAGGGTGCGGAGGTTGGGGTGCGTCAGGGTGTGGTTGTGGACACCGTTGCCCAGCTTCCGGAGCCGGTCGAAGTAGCCGTAGTCGCTGCTGATGGCCGAGTCCGTGAGGAACATCGAGAAGGGGATCTTCAGCTCCTCCATCATCGTCACGAACTCCGGGTCCTTCTCGGCCCCGTCGTCGACGGTGATGAAGACGACCTTGTCCTGCACCGGTATGTCGCTGATCACGGGTACGTCGCCGTCCGCGCTCAGGACCACCGGCTTGGACTTGGGCGGTGCCGGCGGCGCGGCCAGCGGCGGGATGCCCCACTTGCGGTACGCCGCGGCGGTGGCGGCTGTTCCGTCCGGGGAACCGGACCCCTCGGCGGGCGACGCGGAGCCCTTGGCCTCATGGCTCGCGCGTGACGTCGGTGTGGCCTCGGAGGTGCTCGAGCAGCCCGATATGAGGACCGGTACAAGCCCTGCGGCGAGCAGTGCCCCCGCGATCCTCCGCCGTCCCGCGATGTTCGCGCCCACCCCAGCACCCCATGTCCGTACGCCGTCCGTTCACACTTACGGATGCCGAACAGGCGTGCAGGGTTGCATCACCGGGGGAAGTCGACGGACTCGAAACGCCAGCGGTGCACCGGTCGGCTGATCAGTTCCGGCGCGGGATCGGGAAGTTCGGGTAGTTCGGGCAGGTCCGGCAGCGCCTCCGACTCCGGCAGCACCGCCCACCAGGTCAGCACCAGCACCCGGTCCCCGGGCGCGCGGAAGGTCTCGCGGCGCAGCGGCGGCACACCCGGCAGCTCGCGCCCACGGGCCCAGGCGAGCAGCTCGGCGCCGCGGCCATCGGCCGCGCGCGCCTCCCACATCAGCGTGACGACCGTCATGAGTACAGGTTGTCCTTGCTGAGCTCATGCAGATGGTCATGCTCGTGGCTGCCATGACCGTGATCGTGGATGGAGTGCGCGCCGGGGACATGCGGATCGGTCACCGGCAGCGACGAGTCCGCCGAGAGCTCCCAGTCCGACGGCGGCCGGTTCCGGGCCACCATCTCCGCGCCCAGCGCCGCCACCATCGCGCCGTTGTCCGTGCAGAGCTTGGGCCGCGGCACCCGCAGCCGGATACCGGCCGCCTCGCACCGCTCCTCGGCCAGGGCGCGCAGCCGCGAGTTGGCCGCCACACCGCCGCCGATCATCAGATGGTCGACGCCCTCGTCCTTGCAGGCCCGGACGGCCTTGCGGGTCAGCACGTCCACCACCGCCTCCTGGAACGAGGCGGCCACGTCCCGTACGGGCACCTCCTCGCCCGCGTTGCGCTTGGCCTCGATCCAGCGGGCCACAGCGGTCTTCAGCCCGGAGAAGGAGAAGTCGTACGCGGGGTCGCGCGGACCACTCAGCCCGCGCGGGAACGCGATCGCCTCCGGATTGCCCTCCTTCGCCAGCCGGTCGATGACAGGACCACCCGGGAAGCCGAGTTGGAGCACACGTGCGATCTTGTCGAAGGCCTCACCGGCCGCGTCGTCGATCGTGGCGCCCATCGGGCGTACATCGCTGGTGATGTCGGGCGCGAGCAGTAGCGACGAGTGGCCGCCCGAGACCAGCAGCGCCATGGTGGGCTCGGGCAGCGGCCCGTGCTCCAGCTGGTCCACGCAGATATGCGAGGCGAGGTGGTTCACCCCGTAGAGCGGCTTGCCCAGGGCGTACGCGTACGCCTTCGCCGCCGACACCCCCACCAGCAGCGCGCCCGCGAGTCCGGGTCCCGCCGTCACGGCGATGCCGTCCAGGTCCTTCGCGGTGACCCCGGCGTCCTTCAGGGCGCGCTCGATCGTCGGGACCATCGCCTCCAGGTGGGCGCGCGAGGCGACCTCGGGTACGACTCCGCCGAAGCGGGCGTGCTCGTCGACGCTGGAGGCGATGGCGTCGGCGAGCAGGGTGGTGCCGCGGACGATGCCGACGCCCGTCTCGTCGCAGGACGTCTCGATACCGAGCACGAGCGGTTCGTCAGCCATGGTTTTCTGTTCCTTGTACGTGACCGTGTACGGGCCGGTCTGCGGGAGCGTCCGAGGGCGCGGGGCCCGCGTCGCTTACGTGCAGGCGCATCACGAGGGCGTCGATGTTGCCGGGCTGGTAGTAGCCGCGGCGGAACCCGATCGGCTCGAAGCCGAAGCGCTCGTACAGCTTCTGCGCCCGGGTGTTGTCGACGCGCACTTCCAGAAGCACCTCTTCGCATTCGCTCGCGGTGGCGTGCTGGAGCAGGTCGGTGAGCAGCCGGGCGCCGAGGCCGGTGCCCCACTGCTCGCGGGCGACGGCGATGGTCTGGACGTCCCCGAGCCCACCGGCGGCGGCCAGGCCGGCGTAGCCGACGATCCGGGCGCCCCCGGGTCCGCCCGTCTCGGCGACGGTGTAGTGGCGGGTGGCGCCGGGCCCGCGCGCGTGGGCGAGCTCGGACCAGAACATCCCGGGGGACCAGGCGTCATCGGGGAAGAGGTCGTGTTCCAGCCGCAGCACCGGCTCGATGTCCCACCAGCGCATCTCACGCAGTGCCACCGCGGCGGCGGACCGTGGCGCGGCGGTCGTGTGGTGCCCGCTGCTCACGACGGTGTGACCACCTTGTAGTTCTTGGGCACCTGGGCGTCCGGGCGGCGCAGGTAGAGCGGCCTGGGCGGTGGCAGTTCCTCACCGGCAGCGAGCTTCTCGGCGGCGAGCGAGGCCAGCGCGGCGGCCGACTGGTGCTCCGGGCCGCGGGCGTCGGGGAAGGACTCCGGGTAGAGCAGCGCGCCCGCGCCGACCACCGGCAGCCCGGCGAGCCGGTCGGCGATCTCCGCGGGCCGGTCGACGGCCGGCTCGCTCACCCGGGTGCGGAAACCGTCGTAGCGCGCCCAGTAGACCTCCTTGCGGCGCGCGTCGGTCGCCACCGCGAACGGCCCCTCGATACCGGAGGCGTACGCGAGACCGTCCAGCGTGCACAGCCCGTGTACCGGGATTTCGAGTGCCGAGCCGAAGGTCGCGGCCGTCACCAGGCCGACGCGCAGCCCGGTGTACGGGCCGGGGCCGACGCCGACCACGAGGTCCGTTACGGCGCTCAGTGCCAGCCCGGCGTCCGCGAGGACGCGGTCGACGGCGGGCAGCAGCAGTTCCCCGTGCCGACGGGCGTCGGTCGAGGTGGCCTCGGCGACGACGGATGTGCCGTCGTGGAGGGCTGCGGTGACGGCTGGGGTGGCGGTATCAACGGCGAGCAAGAGCACGCGAACAGCCTACGGCCACGACGACGGGGCACGGCGTCCCGTACCTGGTGGCCCCTGCTGCTACCGTCAGCCGCGTACGCAGCGGAGCAGCAAGCAAGCAGACACCAGCAGACGCAAGGGGAGCAGGGTGGCCGGGAGCAGCTCGGGAATGGTGGCCGGGCTCACCGCGGCTGCGCTCGCCGCGGTCGGCTTCCTCGCCTACCAGGCGTCCGCGAACGTCCCCGAGGACCTCAGGCAGCCCGCCACCGCCGTGCGCTCCCCCGGCGCCGAGCCGTCCGGCAGCGCCACCGACCAGCGGCGGCCCGACCCGCTGGCGGTGCCCGCGAAGTCCGGCAAGGGCCTGCGGGTCGTGTACGCGCTCGGCGAGAGGCGGGTCTGGCTGGTCGGCGCCGACGGGAAGGCGACACATACGTTCCCGGTCGCGCCCAGCACGGTGAGCCCGCCGCCCGGCACGTACGAGGTGACCTCGCGCAGCGCCGGAATCCGCGGCTCGGACGGGGTGCCGATCGAGCACGTCGTGCGGTTCGCGACCGTGGACGGGGTGAGCATCGGGTTCAGCGCGGCGGTCGACGGATCGATGCCGTACCCGGACCCGGCCCGTAAGACCGGCGGCGTCCGGATGAAGCGCGCGGACGGCGACGCGATGTGGGACTTCGCGGTGATCGAGACCAAGGTCGTCGTCGTCCCTTAGTGCCCGCGGACCCCGATTCCCTTCAGCGCGGAAGCAGCTCCGCAAACCACTCGAACGGGCTACGCGGCGTGGCGGCGCTCCTCATGCTCCGCGACACTCGTGGCACCCGCGCCACCCGACGGGTCCTCGGGTGACGCACCCTTGTGCTCGCGCGGCGGGGTCGAGACCGCGCTGGCAGCCGCGCACGACGCCAGCAGATCGCGCATCGATACGGCAGACGGTGTGACGGCAGGGGGCCGTGGACGCGACCGCGGGCCGGTCGTGTCGTGCTCGGGCGCGGACATGGATGCCTCCTGACACTGCGGGGGCAGGCATGGTTAGGCAGCCCTAACCTGGTCTCGTATCCATGTCACCACGCCCGCAGCCTGGGGCGCAACATTTTGCCGACGTCTTGTCGGAACGTACACAATCGGACGCCGCCGGGACGGGGCAGCCGCGCACCGGCGCCGTCCGGTACCCCTTCAGGCGGTGAGTCCGGCAAGACCGGCGTCGGCCCAGCGCGGCCCGATCCCCGTGAAGGTGACCGTGCGGCGATCGTCGTCCGTGTTGCCGACAACCCGGTGGATCACCACATGCAGCCGGTCGTCGGAGAGCTCCTCGACCTTGCCGTCGCCCCACTCCACGACCACGACGGAATCGGGCAGCGAGATATCGAGGTCCAGGTCCTCCATCTCGTCCAGCCCCCCGCCCAGGCGGTACGCGTCCACGTGGACCAGGGCGGGTCCGCCCACCAGCGAAGGGTGCACCCTGGCGATGACGAACGTCGGCGAGGTCACCGCGCCGCGCACCCCGAGGCCCTCGCCGAGGCCGCGGGTCAGGGTCGTCTTGCCCGCACCGAGCTCACCACTGAGCATGACGAGGTCACCGGGCCGCAGCAGCTTGGCCAGCCGGCGGCCGAGCTCCTGCGTCTGCTCCGGGGATGTGAGGGTGAGACGGACGGCGGCCGCGCTCGCGCCTGCGGTCGCGGGCGCTGCGGTGTCAGCCGGGCTCTGCGGTGCTTCCATACGTGCCAACGTTAGCCGCTGCCGGCACCGCCCCGACCCGCACCAGCAGGTCCGCCAGCCGGTCGGTGACCACCACCGGGTGCTCCAGCATCACCAGGTGCCCGGCGTCCGGGACGATCACCAGCTCCGAATCGGGCAGCAGATCCGAGATCGCCTCGCTGTGCGTGCTGGGCGTCACCAGGTCCCGGTCCCCGGCCAGGACCAGCACCGGGACCTCCTGGAAGACCTCGAGCGCCGTGGCCTTGTCATGTTCGGCGAATGCCGGGTAGAACTCGGCGACCACATCGATCGGGGTGCCCTCGATCATGCGCTCGGCGAACCGGGCCACCGCCGGGTCCACGTCCTTCGAGCTGAACGAGTAGCGCTTGATCAGCCCCGCGAAGAGATCCGCCGTGGCACGCCGCCCGCGCTCGACCAGATCCGCCTGGGAGCCCAGCGCCTTCAGCACCCCGGGCAGTACCCGCCGCACCACGTTCACACCCGCGACCGGCAGCCCGTAGTTCACCTCGCCGAGCCGGCCGGCCGACGTCCCCACGAACGCGACACCGACCACACGCTCCCGGATCAGCTCGGGATACGACTCGGCCAGCGCCATCATCGTCATCCCGCCCATCGAGTGACCCACCAGCACCAACGGGCCCTCAGAAGCCGCCGCGTCGATGACCGCCTTCAGATCCCGGCCGAGCTGGTCGATCGAGACCGGTGTCCCCTCCGGTCCCGACTGGGCCATCCCGCGCCCCGAACGCCCATGGCTGCGCTGGTCCCAGTGGACGGTGCGGATCAGCCCGCGCAGCGCGGCCCGCTGGAAGTGCCAGGAGTCCTGGCTGAGGCAGTAGCCGTGGCTGAACACGACGGTGACCGGCGCCGGCGACTTGCGGCCGAACAGCCTGCGCCTGCGCGGCCCGATACCCCCCGCGTCCGGATCGACCTCGTCGGTCTCGAAGTAGAGGGTCGTACCGTCGTCCGACGTGGCCCGGCCCGGTGTGCCGCGCAGCGACCCATAGGGTCCCGAGGCGTCCAGCGCGAGCCGTGCCTTGCGCCGCATCCCACGGCCTACGGTCATCCGCTCTATGGCGACGCCCGCCGCCGCACCGGCGGCGATCACCCCTATGGCAGCGCCGGCGAAGCCCGCCCGGCGCCAGTTGCCCGTGGCCGCGTCGGTCACCGCTGCCGCCACGTCCCCCGCGCTGCTCTCGCTCACCGTGCCTGCTCCTATAGGTCGGTCGGTTGGGGTCGCTTACCCGTCGAGCTCGTTGAGATGGACGCGCGGCACACGCGCCCCGATCCGGGTCACGATCTCGTACGCGATCGTGTCCGCAGCCTCCGCCCAGTCCTCCGCGGTCGGCTCACCCTGGTCACCCGGGCCGAACAGCACCGCGACGTCCCCCTCCTGGACCCGGGCCGCGCCGTCCGGACCGAGGTCCACCACGAACTGGTCCATGGCGACCCGCCCGGCCACCCGCCGCCAGGCACCGCCCACCAGGACCGGCCCGCGGCCCGAGGCGTGGCGCGGGATGCCGTCCGCGTAACCGACGGGGACGAGGCCGAGCGCGGTGTCCGTGTCGGTGATGTAGTGGTGCCCGTAACTGACGCCATGGCCCGCGGGGACGTCCTTGACCAGCGCCACGGAAGCCTTGAGCGTCATCACCGGCCGCAAACCGAAGTCGGCGGGTGTGCCGAGCTCCGGACTGGGCGAGATGCCGTACATCGCGATCCCCGTACGCACCAGGTCGAGATGGGTCTCGGGCAGGGTCAGTGTGGCCGGCGAGTTGGCGATATGCCGCACCTCCGGCTTGATGCCCTCCTTCTCCGCGTAGGCCACCAGATCACTGAAGACGGACAGTTGAGCGGCGATGGAGGGGTGGCCGGGCTCGTCGGCGCAGGCGAAGTGCGACCACAGCCCGGTGACCCTGACGCTGCCCGTCGCCTCGGCGACGCGGGCCTCGGCGACGAGCGCGGCCCAGTCCGCCGGCTGGCAGCCGCTCCGGCCGAGCCCCGTGTCTGCCTTGAGCTGGATCCTGGCCGTACGGCCCGCCTCACGCGCGGCACGCACCACCTCGCCCAGCGCCCAGGGGTCGCTCACCCCCAGGTCCACGCCCGCCTCGACGGCCTCCCGCCACGGCCCGCCCGGGGTCCAGAGCCAGCACAGCACCCTGGCCTCGATCCCCTCGGCCCGCAGGGCGAGCGCCTCCTCCGGGGTGGCGGTGCCGAGCCAGGTCGCGCCCGCGGCGAGCGCGGCCTTCGCGCAGGGCACCATTCCATGCCCGTACCCGTCGGACTTCACCACGGCCATGACGGCAGCGCGGGGAGCCCTCGCACGCAGTGCGCGGACGTTGTCGCGCAGGGCGGCGAGGTCGATCTCGGCGCGGGCTCGGAAGGGTGCGTTCTGGTTCATCGCGGCCCAGTGTCTCAGAGGCCCCCGGCATAGTTCGTACGGCAACGACCGCGAGTGGTGCTGGTCACCCGCGCGTATCAGGGTGTGGTCCCGCCACCCGGCAAGACGTGGTCGTGTCGCGCCTCAGGGTGCGGCCGGACCGCGCCGCGCTCAAGCCGCGTTCACGGCGCGGTCGTGTCGCGCATCACATGCGATGAGGTCCGCGTCACGGAGCGGTCGTGTCGCGCCATGCCCGGGGAATCGCCTCGGCCACGTCATTCGCCGACACGGGGGCGTCATGGGACGCCAGCCGGCCCGCGAGCCCGTGCAGATAGGCGCCCACCGACGCCGCGTCGAACGGCTCCAGACCGGCGGCGAGCAGAGAGCCCGTCAGCCCGGACAGCACGTCCCCGCTCCCAGCCGTGGCCAGCCAGGACGTCCCCGTCGCGTTCACCCGGACCGGGCGGCGCGGATCGGGATCGGCGACGAGGGTGGTCGAGCCCTTGAGGAGCACCGTCGCGCCATAGGCCTCCGCCAGCCGCCGTACGGAGGCGAACCGTGCGCCTTCGACCTCCTCGCGCGACACGCCGAGCAGCGCGGCGGCCTCGCCCGCATGGGGGGTGAGGAGGGTGGGAGCGGTACGGGCCCGGACCACGGCCGGGTCGAGCGCCCGCAGCCCGTCGGCGTCCACCAGCACCGGTACCTCCGAGTCCAGTACCTCCGCCACCCCCGGGCCGTCGCCCAGACCGGGCCCGACGACCCAGGCCTGCACCCGTCCGGCCTTCGCGGGCGGCCAGCCGTGCACCAGGGTCTCCGGGAAACGGGCGATGACGGCGTCAGCGGCCGGGCCCACGTACCGCACCGCGCCGGCACCGGCGCGGAGGGCGCCGGCCACCGCGAGCACGGCCGCGCCGGGATAGCGGAGGGACCCGGCGACCACGCCGATGACGCCGCGGCGGTACTTGTCGCTCTCGGCGGCGGGTCGCGGCAGCAGCCGCGCCACATCCGCGTGTTGCGGGGCCTCGACGTCGGGCACGGAGGGCAGGTACGGCTCCAGGCCGATATCGATGAGCCGGACCGCCCCCGTGTACTCGTGGGCCGGGTCGATCAGGAGCCCCGGCTTGTACGTGCCGAACGTGACCGTCGCATCGGCCCGCAGCGGCTCCCCCTTGACCTCCCCTGTGTCCGCCTCGATGCCGCTGGGCAGGTCGACGGCGACAACGAGCGCGCCGGAGCCGCGGGCGGCCCGGGCGAGCGGGACCGCGTCGGGGCGCAGGCCACCGTGACCGCCGATGCCGGTGATGCCGTCGAGCACCAGGTCGGCCGAGGCGAGCACCTGGTACGGGTCGTCCGCGACCCGGCCCCCGGCCTTCAGCAGTGCGCCGAGCCCGCCTCGGTGCGTCTTGTCCGGCGCGAGCAGTACGGCGTCCACGCGGGCCCCTCTGCGTCGGAGCCGGACCCCCGCGTAGAGGGCGTCGCCCCCGTTGTCCCCGCTGCCCACCAGCAGGACGACTCGGGCCCCGTACACCCGCTGGAGCAGCCCGGCGACCGCGGCGGCGAGGCCGGCGGCGGCGCGCTGCATGAGCGCGCCTTCGGGGAGGCGGGACATGAGGTCGGCTTCGGCTCGGCGGACGGTGTCCACGCGGTACGCATGACGCATGCTCAGAGTCTGCCCCGTGTACGGGTTCCCGGGCGCCCCCCGCACCGTGGTGCCTCGTCGACATGGGGCGGGCGGGTCGCCGCGGTGGGCGGGGCTCAGGGCGGGCGGGTCGCGCGGTGGGCGGCACCCCGCCACGGTGCCGGAGTCACACCGCCTCACCAAACGAAAGGGCCTAGCCCTCCGCCACGACCATCGCGGAGGCGACACCCGCGTCATGGCTCAGCGAGACGTGCCAGGTACGCACCCCCCGCGCCGTCGCGGCAGCCGCCACCGTGCCGGTGACGCGGAGGCGGGGCTGTCCTGAGTCCTCGACGTAGACCTCGCAGTCGGTCCACAGCAGGCCCGCCGGCGCGCCCAGCGCCTTCGCGACGGCCTCCTTCGCGGCGAAGCGGGCCGCGAGGGAGGCCGTGCCGCGGCGCTCGCCGCTGGGCAGGTGCAACTCGTTGCCGAGGAACAACCGGTCCGCGAGGGCCGGTGTACGGCGCAGCGCCTCGCCGAAGCGGTCGATCTCGGCGACGTCGATCCCCACCCCGATGATCATTCGACGGTGACCGACTTCGCCAGGTTGCGCGGCTGGTCCACCTCGTTGCCCCGGGCAGTCGCCAGCTCGCAGGCGAACACCTGCAGCGGCACCGTCGCCACCAGCGGCTGGAGCAGCGCGGGCGTCGCCGGGATGCGGATCAGGTGGTCCGCGTACGGCACGACCGCCTCGTCGCCCTCCTCGGCGATCACGATGGTGCGGGCGCCGCGGGCCCGGATCTCCTGGATGTTCGACACGATCTTGTCGTGCAGCACCGAGCGGCTGCGTGACGACGGGACGACGACCACGACCGGCAGGTCCTGCTCGATGAGTGCGATCGGGCCGTGCTTGAGCTCGCCCGCCGCGAAGCCCTCCGCGTGCATATAGGCGAGTTCCTTGAGCTTGAGCGCGCCTTCCAGGGCGACCGGATAGCCCACGTGCCGCCCGAGGAACAGCACCGTGTCCTTGTCGGCGAGTGAGCGGGCCAGTTCGCGGACGGGCTCCATGGTCTCCAGTACCTGCTCCACCTCGCGGGAGATCTCGGAGAGGTCGCGGATCACCGCGCGGATCTCGTCGCCCCACTTGGTTCCGCGTACCTGCCCGAGGTAGAGCGCCACCAGATAGCAGGCCACGAGCTGGGTGAGGAACGCCTTGGTCGAGGCGACGGCGACCTCGGGGCCCGCGTGGGTGTAGAGCACCGCGTCCGATTCCCGGGGGATCGTGGAGCCGTTGGTGTTGCAGATGGCCAGCACCTTCGCGCCCTGCTCGCGCGCGTGCCGCAGGGCCATCAGGGTGTCCATGGTCTCGCCGGACTGCGAGATCGCGATCACCAGGGTGCGGTGGTCCAGGATCGGGTCCCGGTAGCGGAACTCGCTGGCCAGCTCCACCTCGCAGGGGATACGGGTCCAGTGCTCGATCGCGTACTTGGCGATCAGCCCGGCGTGGAATGCCGTACCGCACGCCACGATCACGACCTTCTGGGCCTCCCTGAGCACGGACGCGGGGATCCGCACCTCGTCCAGGGTGAGCGAGCCGCTCACATCGATCCGCCCGAGCAGCGTGTCGGCGACCGCCTTCGGCTGCTCGGCGATCTCCTTGAGCATGAAGTAGTCGTAGCCGCCCTTCTCGGCGGCGGAGGCGTCCCAGTCCACGTGGTACGAGCGGACGTCGGCCGGGGAGCCCTCGAAGTCGGTGACCGTCACGCTGTCGCGGCGCAGCTCGACGACCTGGTCCTGGCCCAGCTCGATCGCCGAACGGGTGTACGCGATGAACGCGGCCACATCGGACGCCAGGAACGCCTCGCCCTCCCCGACCCCCACCACCAGCGGCGAGTTGCGGCGGGCGCCGACCACCACCTCCGGGTCGTCCGCGTGTACGGCGACCAGCGTGAAGGCGCCTTCGAGCCGCTTGCACACCAGCCGCATCGCCTCGGCCAGCTCACCGCAGGACGAGAACTCCTCGGCGAGCAGATGCGCGACGACCTCGGTGTCTGTCTCGGACTCCAGATCGTGGCCGCGGTCGGCCAGCTCGGCGCGCAGCGCCGCGAAGTTCTCGATGATGCCGTTGTGGACGACGGCGACCCGGCCCGCGTTGTCGATATGCGGGTGGGCGTTGGCGTCCGTGGGGCCGCCGTGGGTGGCCCACCGGGTGTGTCCGATGCCGGTCGAGCCGCTGGGCAGCGGCCGGTCGGTCAGCTCCTTCTCCAGGTTGAGCAGCTTGCCCGCCTTCTTGGCGGCGGCGAGACCCCCGTCGGCGAGCACGGCGACGCCGGCCGAGTCATAGCCTCGGTACTCCAGCCGCTTGAGTCCGGCGATGACGACATCGAGCGCGGACTGCGCTCCCACGTAACCCACGATTCCGCACATGCCCCGCAGCCTACGGCGTGAGCGATACCACGCCGCGTTCGGACGCAGCTGCACCGACAATGAGCATGTGATCACTTCGCCGCCACGAAGCCGCAAGCCCGACCGGGCCGAGTCGTCCCCGTACGTCGACCTCACCCGGGCGGAGTGGAGCGCGCTGCGCGAGAGGACGCCGCTGCCCCTGAGCGCGGCAGAGGTCGAACAACTGCGCGGGCTCGGTGATGTCATCGACCTGGACGAGGTCAGGGACATCTATCTGCCGCTGTCCCGGCTGCTCAATCTGTACGTGGGTGCCACCGCGAACCTCCGAGGGGCACTGAACACGTTCCTCGGCGAAGCGGGCAACGGCCATGGCACACAGCGCGGCACACCGTTCGTCATAGGCGTGGCCGGCTCGGTCGCCGTCGGCAAGTCCACGGTCGCCCGGCTGCTCCAGGCACTGCTGGCCCGCTGGCCCGAGCACCCCCGGGTGGAGCTGGTCACCACCGACGGTTTCCTCTACCCGATGAAGGAGCTGGAGAGCCGCGGGCTGATGTCCCGCAAGGGCTTCCCCGAGTCCTACGACCGGCGCGCCCTGACCCGTTTCGTCGCCGACATCAAGGCGGGCAAGGAGGAGGTCAGCGCCCCTGTCTACTCCCACCTGATCTACGACATCGTGCCGGGCCAGCGGCTCACCGTGCGCCGTCCGGACATCCTGATCGTGGAGGGCCTCAACGTCCTCCAGCCGGCCCTGCCCGGCCAGGACGGCCGCACCAGGGTGGGTCTCGCCGACTACTTCGACTTCTCGGTGTACGTGGACGCCCGCCCCGAGGACATCGAGCGCTGGTACCTCAACCGCTTCCGGAAGCTGCGCGAGACGGCGTTCCAGAACCCGTTCTCGTACTTCAGGAAGTACACCCAGGTCTCGGAGGAAGAGGCGCTGGAGTACGCCCGCACCATGTGGCGCACGATCAACAAGGTCAACCTGCTGGAGAACGTGGCACCCACCCGGGGCCGTGCCACGCTCGTCGTACGCAAGGGTCCGGACCACAAGGTCCAGCGGCTGTCCCTGCGCAAACTCTGAGGAGCCCCCGCGTGCTGCACCTGCGCATGATCGTCCCACCCGAGCGGACCGACGACGTGGTCCGCACCGTGGAGAAGACGGTCGGCACGACCCACCTCGCCGTCCTCCCTGGCGCCGCGCGCAGTCCGAGCGGCGATCTGGTGCTCTGCGACGTGGCACGCGAGGCCGGGGACACCCTGATCGGGCGGCTGCGCGAGCTCGGTCTCGACCGGGAAGGCGCGATCTCCGTCGACAGCGTTGATCTGTCGCTGTCCAAGCGCGCCGACAGGGCCGAGAAGGAGGCCCCGGGGGAAGGCGCGGACGCGGTGCTGTGGGAGCAGCTCACCGACGCGACCCACGAGGAGTCGACGCTCACCGTCACGTATCTGGCCTTCCTGACACTGGCGACGATGATCGCCGCCTGCGGTGTGGTGCTCGACAACGCGATCCTCATCGTGGGCGCGATGGCGGTGGGCCCCGAGTTCGGTCCGCTGGCCGGCCTGAGCACGGCGATCGTGCAGCGGCTGCCCCGGCTCGCCTGGCGCTCTCTGGTGGCGCTGATCGCGGGCTTCGCGGCGGCGATGCTGGTCACGGTCGGCTTCAGCCACTTCATGACGGGAATCGGGCTGTTCGAGACCTCGATGCTGAAGGCCGAACGCCCGAACACGGCGTTCATCTACCACCCCGACGCGTTCTCGTTCGTCGTCGCCGTGCTCGCGGGCATCGCCGGCACGCTCTCTCTGACGTCGGCGAAGTCGGGCGCTCTGGTGGGTGTGGCGATCTCGGTGACCACGGTCCCGGCCGCGGCGAACGCCGCCGTGGCCTTCAGCTACAGCGAGTACCGCCAGGCCTGGGGCTCCAGCGAGCAGCTGCTGCTGAACCTGCTGGGGATCATCCTGGCCGGGACGCTCACGCTGCTGACCCAGAAGTGGTTCTGGAGCGCCCAGAAGCGCCGGATGTCGCGGACCTCAGCTCACTGACAGGGTCTCCCCCAGCCAGTCGAAGACCACCTCGCAGTGCAGTTGCGGGGCCATCGGCGAGCAGTGCAGCTGGGCGCCTTCGGCCCTGGTCAGCTTCACGTAGTCCTTGGGGGCCGTGAGCTTCTCGTACATCTCGCGCGGTTGGCCGGGATAGAACTGCTCGTCGTCGTAGTCCAGGACCAGCGTGGGCGCCTTGATACGGCCGACGATGCCGGTGATCGTCAGTGCCTCGATCCGTGTGGCGGGTGTGTAGAAGTCGGTGAACATCTTGCCCTGGCGTGCCGCGAGCATCGCCTGGACGGAGAACGGCTCGAAACGCTTCTTCAGTACCGCCGCGGCGTCCGGGGGCAGCTCGGGGACGACCTCCTTGTTCCAGATGTTGTTGGTCTCCTCCTTGCTGGGGGTGAGGATCTCCCGGACCTCCGGGGGGAAGCCCAGCCAGGGCTCCAGGCAGCCGGGCATCGCGACCAGCGCGGCGATCCGATGCTCGAAGGCGGCGGCACGGGGGGCGAGGTCGCCGCCCATGCTGAGCCCGGTGAGGGCGAGCTTGTCGGGGTCCACGTCCGGACGGGCGACCAGCCAGTCCACCAGCGGGGAGACGACCTTCTCCCAGGTGGGGCTGAAGACCACCTGGTCCACGAAGAGCAGCTGGCCTTGGCCTGGGCCGTCGTACACCAGCGCGTTCCAGCCCCGGTCCAGGGCTGCGGAGACGCCGTACGTCCACATGTCGACGTTCTGCCCGTCGCTGCCGTTGGTGAGGATCACCGTCGGGCGGCGCTCGTCAGCCGTGTCCGGCCGGAAGAACCACACCGGCAGCGGGGTCTTCTGGTACGGGACGTCCGCCGTGACCGGGGGCGGTTGGCACCCATCGCAGAACGCGTCCCAGGCGGCGCGTCCCGCCTTGTAGAGCTGCTCCTCGCTGCCCGGGTCGTCGGAGCCGAGGACGAAGAACAACGCCTGCCCGTAGTACTGCGCGGCCCTCAGCGCCCGGAAGCTCGTGGTCTGGGCGTCGGCCTTGCTGCCCTGGGGCGCCTTCCTGAGCTGGTCACCGAGCTTCTTGAAGGTCTCGACGTACGTCTGCGAGGAGAGGCCCGCCTTGTTGATGGCGTTCACGGCGGTGAGCACCTCACCCACCTCACCCGCCCCGAACCCGGCTCCGCCCAGCGCCAGCAGCCCGTTGAAGTTGTACGCCGGGTCCTTGAACAGGGTCATCGCCCCGGGTGTGGCCTCTCCGGCAGCCGACGGGGAGGGCGACGCGGAGCGGCTCGGCGTCGGCGCCTGGGCGGGCGACGCACCGCCCGACGAGGTGCACCCGGTGGCGGCCATCAGAGCCCCGGCGCCACCGAGGAGCGCGGCGCGGCGGCTGGGACCCGATGCGGAGTCGTACGTCATACCGGCCGAAGGTACGACCGGCCCGGTCGCTCTCCGCCCCGCGACACCCGGGCTTCGCCCGAACGGACCAAAGCGCGGGGCGCGGGCCTTCGCGGCCTACCGCACCCGCAGCCGTCCCCGGGACACACCGGGCACCACTGCGGGTGCGGGGCGCGGGTGCGGCACACCGTGAAGCCCCGTCCCCGTGCGGCCGAGGCCACACGGGGACGGGGCACCCAGGGTCAGCCCAGGGCGGACTTCACCACGTCGGCGAGGCGACCCGCCACCGCGCGGGCCTGCTCGATGTCCGCAGCCTCGACCATCACACGGACCAGGGGCTCCGTGCCGGACGGCCGCAGCAGCACCCGCCCCGTGGTGCCGAGCTCGTGCTCGGCGTCGGTCACCGCCGCGGTCAGCTCGGCGGAGGTGGAGACACGCGACTTGTCGACGTCCGGGACGTTGATCAGGACCTGCGGCAGGCGGTTCATCACCGCGGCCAGCTCGGCCAGCGAGCGCCCGGTCGCCACGACGCGGGCCGCCAGCATCAGGCCGGTCAGGGTGCCGTCGCCGGTGGTGGCGTGGTCGAGCACGATGACATGGCCGGACTGCTCGCCTCCGAGTGCGTAGCCGTGCTCCTTCATCGACTCCAGGACGTATCGGTCGCCGACGGCCGTCTGCACCAGCTCGATGCCCTCGGCTTCCATGGCGAGCTTGAAGCCCAGGTTCGACATGACGGTCGCGACCACGGTGTTCCCGCGCAGGGTGCCCGCCTCTCGCATCGCGAGGGCCAGCACGGCGAGGATCTGGTCGCCGTCGATCTCGTTGCCCTGGCCGTCCACGGCCAGGCAGCGGTCGGCGTCGCCGTCGTGGGCGATACCGAAGTCCGCGCTGTGCTCGACGACCGCGGCCTTGAGCAGGTCCAGATGGGTCGAGCCGCAGTTGTCGTTGATGTTGAGGCCGTTCGGCTCGGCGCCGATGGTCACGACCTCGGCGCCCGCCCGGGCGAACGCCTCGGGCGACACCCGGGCAGCGGCGCCGTGTGCCTCGTCAAGGACGACCTTGAGCCCGTCGAGCCGGTTCGGCAGGACCGCGATCAGATGGGCGACGTACTTGTCGAAGCCCTCGTCGTAGTCGCGGACCCGGCCCACGCCCGCGCCGGTCGGCCGGTCCCACGGAGCACCGGTGCGGTGCTCCTCGTAGACGGTCTCGATACGGTCCTCGAGCTCGTCGGCCAGCTTGTGGCCGCCGCGCGCGAAGAACTTGATGCCGTTGTCGGGCATGGCGTTGTGGCTCGCGGACAGCATCACACCGAGGTCGGCGCCGAGCACGCCGGTGAGATACGCCACCGCGGGGGTGGGCAGCACACCGACCCGCAGGACGTCCACACCCGCGCTCGCGAGCCCAGCCACGACGGCGGCTTCCAGGAACTCCCCGGACGCGCGGGGGTCACGCCCGACGACCGCAGTCGGCCGATGGCCTTCGAACGTGCCCGCCTCGGCGAGTACGTGCGCCGCCGCGACCGAGAGACCGAGCGCGAGCTCCGCCGTCAGATCCGCGTTGGCGACACCGCGCACACCGTCCGTGCCGAAGAGTCGTCCCACTGGTTTCCTCCGAAATCACTCCGGATGGCTCCGGATCGCTTCGAGATGCGAGCCGCTTGGAGCTCCGTGCCTTCTTGCCGTCTATACGCCCGGGATCGCCGGGCGTACCCCCGGTGCGGTCCCGGAGAAGCATCTCCGAAGAGCCGCTGAAACAGAACGCCCCGGCGGGCACCGAGTGCCGCCGGGGCGAACGTATGCCGTACAAGCAGCCGATTAGCGCTTGCTGTACTGCGGGGCCTTGCGGGCCTTCTTGAGACCGGCCTTCTTGCGCTCGACCGCACGGTCGTCGCGGCTCAGGAAGCCGGCCTTCTTCAGCGGGCCGCGGTTGTTCTCCACGTCCGCCTCGTTCAGGGCGCGGGCCACACCAAGGCGCAGGGCGCCGGCCTGGCCGGAGACGCCGCCACCCGCGATACGGGCGATGACGTCGTAGCGGTCGTCAAGCTCGAGCACCTTGAAGGGCTCGTTGACTTCCTGCTGGTGCACCTTGTTCGGGAAGTAGTCCTCAAGGGTGCGACCGTTGATCTTCCACTTGCCGGTGCCCGGGACGATCCGGACACGGGCAATGGCGTTCTTGCGGCGGCCCAGGCCGGCGGCCGGCTGCGGGTCGCCGAAACGGGACGCGAGGGACTCGGAGGTGTACTCGCCCTCGACGGGCACCTCCGACTCGAAGGTGGTGACCTCGGCGTAGGTCTCTTCGCCCTCGACGGGGTACTCAGCGGTGGTCTCGGCCACGATGCTCCTCAGATTCTTTTCGTCTTAGGGGGTGGCCGGACTTACTGCGCGACCTGGGTGATCTCGAACGGAACCGGCTGCTGAGCAGCGTGCGGGTGGTTCTCGCCCGCGTAGACCTTCAGCTTCGAGAGCATCTGACGGCCCAGGGAGTTCTTGGGGAGCATGCCCTTGACGGCCTTCTCGATCGCCTTCTCAGGGTTCTTGTCGAGCAGCTCGTCGTAGCGGACGGAGCGCAGACCACCCGGGTAGCCGGAGTGGCGGTACGCCATCTTCTGGGTCCGCTTGTTGCCGGACAGGTGCACCTTCTCCGCGTTGATGATGATGACGAAGTCGCCAGCGTCAACGTGGGGGGCGTAGATCGGCTTGTGCTTGCCCCGCAGGAGGGTGGCAGCAGTGGTGGCCAGACGTCCCAGGACGATGTCCTGAGCGTCGATGACGTGCCACTGGCGCGTCACATCGCCGGGCTTGGGGCTGTACGTACGCACGGTCGTAGCCTTCGCTTCTTCAGTGATGGGGGTCCACCGGCCCGTAAGGGACGGAGGACGGGGGTCCTGACAAGGCCACCCGGACGATCACGACAGCCCTGGTCGCACATCGGGCGACGCAACCCAAGTGCAGACCGCTGGTCATCGGCCCGGCGGACCTGCGTAAGGGCCCCTCACGTGAGATAGAGCAAGCCGATACGCATAACGAACCAGCAGAATACCCATCGTCCCCCGCACGGGTCAAAACGCCCCCAGCACTCGTGGCACGGAGCAGCGCCGAAAAGCCCGGAAGCGCGGGGCGGGAACCGGGTGGCGACGGTGTGCCCCCACCCGATCGCGGACCCGCGGTCGCGCGCTACCGCACCCGCTCGACCCGCCGCTCGTCCCAGACCGGCTCCGCCGTCTCCCGGACCCGGCCGTCGGAGCCGAAGACCAGGAAGCGGTCGAAGGACTTCGCGAACCAGCGGTCGTGGGTGACCGCGAGGACCGTGCCCTCGTACGCCTCCAAGCCCTGCTGGAGCGCCTCCGCCGATTCCAGGTCCAGGTTGTCCGTCGGCTCGTCCAGCAGCAGCGCCGTGGTGCCGCGCAGCTCCAGCAGCAGGATCTGGAAACGGGCCTGCTGCCCGCCGGAGAGCCGGTCGAAGGTCTGGTCGCCCTGGCGCTCCAGTTCGTACCGGCGCAGGGCGCTCATCGCCCCGCCCCGGTCCTTGGCGTGCTCCGTCCAAAGGATGTCGACCAGGGTGCGGCCCATCAGCTCCGGGTGGGCGTGGGTCTGGGCGAAGTGGCCGGGGACCACCCTGGCGCCCAGCTTCCACAGCCCGGTGTGCGTCACGTCCTCGCCCGCGAGCAGCCGCAGGAAGTGGGACTTCCCGGAGCCGTTCGAGCCGAGCACCGCCACCCGCTCGCCGTAGAAGACCTCCAGCGAGAACGGCTGCATCAGACCCGTCAGCTCCAGGTCCTCGCAGGTCACAGCCCGGACCCCGGTGCGGCCGCCGCGCAGCCGCATCCGGATGTCCTGCTCGCGCGGCGGCTCAGGCGGCGGTCCCGCCTCCTCGAACTTCCGCAGCCGGGTCTGCATCGCCCGGTAGCGCGAGGCCATGTCGGGGCTGATCGCCGCCTGCTGCCGCAGCTTGTGGACCAGGGCCTTCAGCCGGGCGTGCTCCTCTTCCCAGCGCCGCTTCAGCTCCTCGAACCGGGCGAACCGCTCACGCCGCGCCTGGTGGAACGTGGCGAACCCCTCACCGTGCACCCAGACGTCGCTGCCCGCGGGCCCCGGCTCGACCGCGACGATCCGCTGCGCGGCCCGTGAGAGCAGCTCCCGGTCATGGGAGACGAACAGCACCGTCTTACGGGTCTCGGCCAGCCGCTCCTCCAGCCAGCGCTTGCCCGGGACGTCCAGGTAGTTGTCCGGCTCGTCCAGCAGCAGCACCTCGTCGGGGCCGCGCAACAGCGCCTCGAGCACCAGCCGCTTCTGCTCGCCGCCCGACAGAGTGCGCACCAGACGCCACTGGGCCTTGTCGTACGGGACACCGAGCGCGGCCATGGTGCACATGTCCCAGACCGTCTCGGCCTCGTACCCCTGCACCTCGGCCCAGTCGCTGAGCGCCTGCGCGTACCGCATTTGGGCGGACTCGTCGTCCACGGTCATGATCAGCTGCTCGGCCTCGTCCACCGCTCGCGCGGCCTTCCGGATCCTCGGCGTGGCCACCGAGACCAGCAGGTCGCGCACCGTGCGCTCGTCCCGTACCGAGCCGACGAACTGCGGCATGACCCCGAGGCCGCCGCTGGACGACACAGTGCCGCCGTGCGGCTTGAGCTCACCGGAGAGCAGCCGCAGCAGAGTGGTCTTGCCCGCGCCGTTGGCGCCGACCAGCGCGGCCACGCTGCCCTCACCCACCCGGAAGGAGACGTCGCCCAGCAGTGGCCGTCCGTCCGGCAGGTAGTACTCCAGATGTCCGGCCTCAAGATGTCCCATGCGGGGATTGTCACTGCCGGACACGCTCTTGCCCAACAGGTTTAGGATGCGCGGCATGAGCTATGGGGGACCGCAGTGGCCGCAGGAGCCACGCCGGCAGTCCGGTCAGTCGGGTCAGCAGGGCCAGGCGGGCCAGTCGGGGCCCGGGTCGTTCGACGCCTTCGAACCGTTCGAGCCGTACCGCCGACCGGACCACGAGTCGCAGACTCCCGACTGGGCCGCGCTGGCCGATGCCTCCGCCGCGCGCGCCCGCCGCAAGAGGTGGCTGCTGACGGGCGGCGGCGCGCTCGCCACCGCGGCGATAGCCACGCTTGTCGCCACGGCCGTCGTCTCCAACGACACCGACAACGGCAAGGGCGACGCCGACGCGTCCGGCAAGAGCGCGAGTGAGCTGCCCACCGCCCCCGCGCTGCCGGGCGAGAAGGGCGCGGAGCCGTCGTTCTCCTCGGTCGCTCCGCCGCCTCCGCCCAACCCCAAGGAGTTCGTCTCCGACGAGAAGAAGGACACGGCACCGCTCAGCGCCGACACCCTCTTCCCGGGCAAGAAACTGACGATGAGCGGCCGGGTCTACGCCAAGGGCCCGACCGCGCGCACCACTTCCTGCGCGTCGGCCACCCAGGGCTCACTGGGCGCCGCCCTCACCGGCAATGGTTGCGACCAGGTCATCCGCGCCACGTACACCAGGGACGGGGTGGCCGTCACCATCGGCGTGGCCGTCTTCCCCAGCGAGGCCAAGGCCCAGGCCGCGGTCAAGAAGTCGGCCAGGAGTATCGCTCCCCTCTCCGGTTCGGGCGTGGGCGGCTTCTGCAAGGGCGGCCCGGTCTGCCGCTTCGTGGGCAACTCCTACGGCAGATACGCCTACTTCACGACGACGGGGTACCTCGACGGGAAGTCCATCACCAAGGGTGACCGCAAGGCGTTCCAGCCCGGTGACGACCTCGCGGAGTTCGCCTTCCGGCAGATCGTCGCGCGCGGTGCGCGGCAGGCGGAGGCCGCGGCGGCTCAGTGAGCCCGGGTCCCCAGTGAACCCACCCTGCTTTCCTCCCACTCCCCTGTCTTTCTCGGTCACAAAGTCACCGACAGACATCGCCCGGCGGTCGATATGAATCAGAGACCCATCTGATCCGTATCCGATGTCGTCTGATGTCGGCGTACCGCCTGAACTGGGGGCCGCGGTCCCTATCATGTGCGGGCACCACGAGAAAGATGGGGGGACGCGGCCGCGCCACTGGCCGTGAACACGCACATGCACATGCATCACACCACCACCGCACCCGTCGTCAAGGCGGTCATTCCGGCGGCCGGACTCGGCACCCGGTTCCTTCCGGCGACCAAGGCCACCCCCAAGGAAATGCTCCCGGTGGTCGACAAACCCGCCATCCAGTACGTGGTCGAAGAGGCCGCCGCGGCCGGTCTGACCGATGTGCTGATGATCACCGGGCGTAACAAGCGGGCGCTGGAAGACCACTTCGACCGCGCCCATGAGCTGGAGTCACTCCTCCAGGCGAAGGGCGACGCCGACCGGCTGGCCCTGGTCCGCGCGTCCAGCACGCTCGCCACCGTCCACTACGCGCGCCAGGGCGACCCCAAGGGCCTCGGCCATGCGGTGCTCTGCGCCGAGGCGCACGTGGGCGACCATCCCTTCGCCGTGCTGCTGGGCGACGACCTCATCGACCCGCGCGATCCCCTGCTGTCCCGGATGGTGGAGGTACGGCGGCGGTTCGGCGGCAGCGTCGTGGCGCTGATGCCCGTACCCGAGGACCGTATCCACCTCTACGGCTCGGCGGTCGTCCGGCAACCGGACGCAACCGGGGACACCGGTGCCGCCGACGGCGATGTGCGTGCGCTCTCCGGCCTCGTGGAGAAGCCCGCACCCGGTACCGCGCCCAGCAATCTCGCGGTCATCGGGCGCTATGTGCTCGACCCGGAGATCTTCGGGGTGCTGCACGAGACGCCGCCAGGCCGGGGCGGCGAGATCCAACTGACCGACGCCCTGCACACGCTGGCGTCCGACGAGCGCTACGGCCCGGTCCACGGTGTGGTGTTCGACGGCCGCCGCTACGACACGGGCGACCGGGGCGACTATCTGCGCGCCCAGGTGCGGCTGGCCTGCGAGCACCCGGAGCTGGGACCGGCGTTCACCGACTGGCTGCGAAAGTACGCCGCCGCGCTCTGACCTCGGCCTACCCCGATACGAATACGGCCCTTCTCCCGGGTAGTCCGGCTGGACCTGTCCGTCGCCACCCTCACCTGCACCCGCGGTGAGGTCCTGGCCGTCGGCGACAGCTGCCCGCCGATCACCCTCACGGTCAGCATCGCCAAGAGCGCGGCGAGCCAGGTCACCATCACGGCGACCCCGGCCCAAGCCGAAGCCCCCGCACAGTGGTCGCGACGGCCACGGCCGTCCCCGGTCACGGCGCCCGAACCACGGCCACCGCCCCGGGCCCCGGTAGCCCCACGGCAGATCGCATAGGAAAGGCTCCCCGGGCCTGACGAGGCCGGGAAGCCTTTCCGCGTCACAGCGTTCGGTGGCGGCAGGTGCGTGTCAGCAGCAGCCGCCCGCCGCCGCGGCCCGGCCCGCGAGGGGCAGCGTCCTCTTGTTGCGGGCCTCACGATTCCTCGCGGCCAGCAGCTCATCGGCCGGGTAGCCGACTTCCTCCAGCGTCAGACCGTGCGGACGCACCACATGCACCGCCGAGTCGCGCACGCCCGCCGCGAGTACCTTCCCCGGCCAGTCCACCGGCCGGTGCCCGTCACCGACGAACAGCATTGCGCCCACCAGGGAACGCACCATGTTGTGGCAGAAGGCGTCGGCCTTCACGGTGGCCGTGAGAATCCCGCTCGCGTCCCGCTCCCAGCGCAGCTCCTGGAGCGTGCGGATCGTCGTGGCCCCCTCGCGCCTCTTGCAGTAGGCCGCGAAGTCATGCTCCCCGAGCAGCCGTTCGGCCGCCGCGTTCATGGAGTCCAGGTCCAGCGGCCAGTCATGCCACAGCACATGGCCGCGCAGCAGCGGGTCCACACCCCCAGGGTGGTCGGTCACCCGGTAGGCGTATCGCCGCCAGATCGCGGAGAAGCGCGCGTTGAAGCCCGCCGGGGCCTCCTCTGCCTTCCACACCCGCACATCGTGGGACAGCCGCCCCGCAAGCCGCCGCAGCAGCTTGTCGCGGTGCTCCTGCCAGAGCTCACCGGGAAGGTCGACATGCGCGACCTGGCCGCGGGCGTGCACTCCGGCGTCGGTGCGCCCGGCGACCGTCAGTTCATACGTCTGCGACGAGCGGGTCACCGTACGGATCGCGTCCTCGATCTCGCCCTGCACCGTCCGCTGGCCGCGGGTCTGCCGGGCCCAGCCCGAGAAGTACCTGCCGTCGTAGGACAGGTCCAGGCGCACCCGTACGAACCCGGGCTTCACGTCGTCGCTCACGTGTCACATCCTCTCAAGGGAAACGGGCCCGCCCCCACGAGGGGGACGGGCCCGTTCCACGGCCTCAGTCAGAACGCTCAGGCTGTTCAGGCGTCCTTGGACTCCTCGGCCGGAGCCTCAGCGGCGTCCTCGGCCTTGGTCTCCTCGGCCTTGGCCTCATCGGCCTCCTTGACCGCACGCTTGGTGGCGGCCTCGGCCTCGGCGACGGTCGCCTTCTTCGCGATCTCGCCCTCGACGAGCTCGATCACGGCCATCGGGGCGTTGTCACCACGACGGTTGCCGATCTTCGTGATCCGGGTGTAGCCACCCGGACGCTCGGCGTAGCGCGGGGCGATCTCGGTGAAGAGCGTGTGGACGATGCCCTTGTCCGTGATCGTCTGAAGCACCAGGCGACGGTTGTGGATGTCGCCCTTCTTCGCCTTCGTGATCAGACGCTCGGCGACGGGACGCAGACGGCGCGCCTTCGCCTCGGTCGTCGTGATGCGGCCGTGCTCGAAGAGCGACTTCGCGAGGTTCGCGAGGAGCAGCTTCTCGTGCGCGGCGCTGCCGCCCAGACGGGCACCCTTGGCGGGCTTCGGCATGGTGTTTCTCCTTGAGATCTGCACCGGCCGTATCAGGTACCGGTGTCAGGACCCCACAGGCGGACGCCTGCGGGCAGCTATCAGTGAGTCGGTGCCGCGCGCCCCCGAGCGGCACCTGCTCAGTACTGCTCGGTCTCGACGAAGCCCGCGTCCGCGTCGTCGTCGGCGCCGAAGGCGTCCGCGGCGGCGGTCGGGTCGAATCCGGGCGGGCTGTCCTTGAGGGCCAGGCCCATACCGGCCAGCTTCGCCTTGACCTCGTCGATCGACTTCGCACCGAAGTTGCGGATGTCGAGCAGGTCGGCCTCGGAGCGGGCGACGAGCTCACCCACGGAGTGGATGCCCTCGCGCTTGAGGCAGTTGTACGAGCGGACCGTGAGCTCCAGCTCCTCGATCGGCAGCGCGAGGTCGGCGGCAAGGGCGGCGTCCGTCGGGGACGGGCCCATGTCGATGCCCTCGGCGTCGATGTTGAGCTCGCGGGCCAGGCCGAACAGCTCGACCAGGGTCTTGCCGGCCGACGCCATGGCGTCACGCGGACGCATGGCCTGCTTGGTCTCGACGTCGACGATCAGCTTGTCGAAGTCGGTGCGCTGCTCGACACGGGTCGCCTCGACCTTGTACGTGACCTTGAGCACCGGGGAGTAGATGGAGTCGACCGGGATACGGCCGATCTCCTGGCCCGCCTGCTTGTTCTGCACGGCGGAGACGTAGCCGCGACCGCGCTCGACGGTGAGCTCCATCTCCAGCTTGCCCTTGCCGTTGAGCGTGGCGAGGACGAGGTCGGGGTTGTGCACCTCGACACCGGCCGGGGGCGCGATGTCGGCGGCGGTGACCAGACCCGGGCCCTGCTTGCGCAGGTACATCACGACCGGCTCGTCGTGCTCCGAGGAGACGACCAGCTGCTTGATGTTCAGGATGAGGTCGGTGACGTCCTCCTTGACGCCCGGCACGGTGGTGAACTCGTGCAGGACACCGTCGATGCGGATGGACGTGACCGCCGCACCCGGGATCGAGGAGAGGAGCGTACGGCGGAGCGAGTTGCCGAGGGTGTAGCCGAAGCCCGGCTCCAGCGGCTCGATGACGAACCGGGAGCGGTACTCGTCGACAACCTCTTCGGTCAGCGACGGACGCTGAGCGATCAGCATGTCAGTGATCCTTCAGTCGTGGGCGCCCGCTATTTGACGCCCGACGGGCCGCACCGGACAGGTGCGGATACAGCAAGGGTACGGGCGGCACGACCCCGAAGGGGCCGTACCGCCCGGACACTCAGGTCAGGCGCTCGCACGAGGCGATGCCTGGCAGCGGCGCGGCGTCAGACGCGGCGGCGCTTGGGGGGACGGCAGCCGTTGTGCGGCGTCGGGGTGACGTCCTGGATCGAGCCGACCTCGAGGCCGGTGGCCTGGAGGGAGCGGATCGCGGTCTCACGGCCGGAGCCCGGACCCTTGACGAAGACGTCGACCTTGCGCATGCCGTGCTCCTGCGCGCGGCGGGCGGCCGACTCGGCGGCCATCTGCGCGGCGAAGGGGGTGGACTTGCGCGAGCCCTTGAAGCCGACGTGGCCGGCGGAGGCCCAGGAGATCACGTTGCCGGACGGGTCCGTGATCGAGACGATCGTGTTGTTGAACGTGCTCTTGATGTGCGCGTGGCCGTGAGCGACGTTCTTCTTTTCCTTGCGGCGCACCTTCTTGACGGCGCCCTGGCGTCCCTTGGGGGGCATGTATTTCTCCCGTGGAGGTGGTCGGTCCTACAGCGAAGACCGCTTGGCGGTGTCCGGGGAGGCCCCGGATCACACAGTGCGTCCTGCTGAGGACTACTTCTTGCCCGGCTTCTTCTTACCGGCGATGGCGCGACGCGGGCCCTTGCGGGTGCGGGCGTTCGTGCTGGTGCGCTGGCCGTGGACCGGCAGACCGCGGCGGTGACGCAGACCCTGGTAGCAGCCGATCTCGACCTTGCGGCGGATGTCGGCCTGGATCTCACGACGGAGGTCACCCTCGGTCTTGAGGTTGGCGTCCACGTACTCGCGGATCTTGACCAGGTCCTCTTCGGCCAGGTCACGAACGCGGGTGTTCGGGTTCACACCGGTCGCGGCGAGGGTCGCCTTCGACTGGGTGCGGCCGATACCGAAGACGTAGGTGAGTGCGACCTCCACACGCTTGTCGCGCGGGATGTCAACACCGGAAACGCGTGCCATTCAATGGCTCCTGTGGTGTTCGGGGGTCTTCCGCAGAACCACTCCCGGCCGCCGACTCCCCTGAAGGAGGAGTGGTACGTCCGGGTCCCCGGCCCCCGCCGGAGGTGCCGCCGACCCTGAACGGGCTGGGCGGGCTCTGCGTATCTACATGTGTTGCTCGCGTCGCGCGAAGTAACTGCGAAGTGCAGGTGGTCGTGCGTCAGCCCTGGCGCTGCTTGTGGCGCAGGTTGTCGCAGATGACCATGACCCGGCCGTGACGGCGGATCACCTTGCACTTGTCGCAGATCTTCTTGACGCTCGGCTTGACCTTCATGGGATGTGAGGTTCTCCGGGTCAGTGCCAGCACCCCACGGGAGGGGTGAGGGCAAGATCTACTTGTATCGGTAGACGATCCGGCCACGCGTCAGGTCGTACGGAGAGAGCTCCACGACGACCCGGTCGTCCGGGAGAATACGGATGTAGTGCATCCGCATCTTTCCGGAGATGTGCGCGAGGACCTTGTGACCGTTCTGGAGCTCCACCTTGAACATGGCGTTCGGCAGGGACTCGATCACGGTGCCCTCGATCTCGATGGCACCTTGCTTCTTGGCCACGCTTCGCCCTTCGAATCGGCTACCTTGATCGACTCTCCACCCGGGATCCTCATACATTTCTGCACGAAGACATGCGGATACACGAGAGCCGACGCATCAGTCTACGTCAGGCCCCTGGAAAACACGAATCCGGGGAGTTTGCCCAACGACGCTGATCGTTATGCCGGCGGATTACGTCGCGGAACGCGAGAACTCGGGAACCCGAGCCCGACGGACCTCAAGTCCCACCGGACTAGGCAAGCGGGTCCGGGGCCGCCGTGACGCCCAGTTCCGCAAGCTTGGCCTTGCCGCCGTCCACTGCGGTCAGCACCAGCGGGCCGTCCTCGGTCAGCGCGACCGAGTGCTCCCAGTGCGAGGACCAGGTGCCGTCGGTGGTGATCACCGTCCACTCGTCCGAGAGCACCTCGGTGTGCGGGGTACCCAGGGACACCATCGGCTCGATGGCCAGACAGAAGCCGGGGACCAGCTTGGGACCCTTGCCGCGCTTGCGCGTGACGTAGTTCAGCAGATGCGGATCCATGTGCATCTCGGTGCCGATGCCATGGCCCCCGTACTCCTCGATGATCCCGTAGCGCCCGCCGCCCGGCTTCGGCTGGCGGCGGATGTAGGTCTCGATGGCGCGGGAGATGTCGACCAGCCGGTTACCGGCCTTCATCGCGGCGATACCGGCCCACATGGACTCC
Organism: Streptomyces sp. NPDC127084; assembly: GCF_042724175.1. Classification (NCBI taxonomy): domain Bacteria; kingdom Bacillati; phylum Actinomycetota; class Actinomycetes; order Kitasatosporales; family Streptomycetaceae; genus Streptomyces; species Streptomyces sp. NPDC127084. The sequence goes on along the minus strand of NZ_JBHXFA010000056.1, from coordinate 7,239 downwards.
TCGGTCACCCGGGAGAGCTCGATCAGCTCCGGGGCGTGGCCGCTTCCGACGAACACGGTGAACGCGGCGTCGCCGTGCCAGCCGTCCACGATCGCGCCGGCGTCGATCGAGATGAGGTCGCCGTCCTTGAGCACCGTCTTGTCATCCGGGATGCCGTGCACCACGACCTCGTTCACCGAGGTGCAGATCGTGGCGGGGAAGCCGCCGTAGCCCAGGAAGTTCGACTTGGCGCCATGGTCGGCGATCACCTTGCGGGCCACCTCGTCCAGATCCCGGGTGGTGGCCCCGGGCACGGCGGCCTCGCGGGTCGCCGCGTGGATGGCGGCGACGACCAGTCCCGCCTCGCGCATCTTGGCGATCTGCTCGGGGGTCTTGATCTGCACCATGGAGGACGGCGCCTTTCCGGGTCGGAGAGTGGTCGCGGGTGAACAACCAGTGGGTAATCAACGATACGGCCGCGGCGTCCATGGGACACCGCGGCCGTATCGGCTACAGCGAATGAATCAGATCAGGCGATGGCGCCAGGCCTGCTCGGCCCGGTCAGCCCCGGAGGGCCCCCATGGCCCGCTCGGTCACGTCGGCGACCTTGCCGAGCGCGGAGATCGTCACCACCAGGCCCTGGGCCTTGTAGTAGTCGATGATCGGCTCGGTCTGGGTGTGGTAGACCTCGAGGCGCTTGCGCACGGTCTCCTCTGAGTCGTCATCGCGCTGGTACAGCTCGCCGCCGCAGACGTCGCAGACACCTTCCTGCCGCGCCGGGCTGTAGGTCACGTGGAAGACGTGGGCGCTCTCGTTGCGGCAGATGCGGCGGCCCGCGATCCGCTTCACGACCTCGTCCTCGGGGACCTCGAGGTCCAGCACCGCGTCCAGCTTCATGGCCTCGGTCCTGAGCATCTCGTCCAGCGCCTCGGCCTGCGAGACATTGCGCGGGAAGCCGTCCAGCAGGAAGCCGTTCGCCGCGTCGGGCTGCCCCATGCGGTCCTTGGCCATGCCGATCGTGACCTCGTCGGGCACGAGGTTGCCCGCGTCCATGTACGCCTTGGCCTGCTTGCCCAGCTCGGTACCCTGGCTGATGTTGGCCCGGAAGAGGTCGCCCGTGGAGATGTGCGGGATCGACAGGTTCTTGGCGAGGAACGCGGCCTGCGTTCCCTTGCCCGCACCGGGCGGCCCGACGAGGACGATTCGCATCAGCGGAGGAACCCTTCGTAGTTGCGCTGCTGGAGCTGACTCTCGATCTGCTTCACGGTCTCGAGACCGACACCCACGATGATCAGGATGCTGGTGCCGCCGAACGGGAAGTTCGCGTTCGCACCACCGAAGCCGGCCAACGCCATCGTCGGCACAAGAGCGATCAGACCCAGATACAGCGAGCCCGGCCAGGTGATCCGGTTGAGCACGTAGCTCAAGTACTCAGCAGTAGGTCGACCAGCCCGGATACCCGGGATGAAGCCACCATACTTCTTCATGTTGTCCGCGACTTCCTCGGGGTTGAACGAGATGGCCACGTAGAAGAAGGCGAAAAAGACAATCAGGAGGAAGTACGCGGTGATGTAGTACGGGTGGTCGCCCTTCACGAAGTGCGTTTCGATCCAGGTTTTCCAGCCCGCGTTGGAGTTTGAGAACTGCGCGACCAGGGCCGGGATGTAGAGCAGCGAAGACGCGAAGATGACAGGAATCACACCTGCCTGGTTCACCTTCAGCGGGATGTAGGTGGACGTACCGCCGTAGGACCTGCGGCCGATCATGCGCTTCGCGTACTGCACCGGGATACGGCGCTGAGCCTGCTCGACGAACACCACGAGCGCCACCATCACGAAGCCGATCACGATGACGGTGCCGAACTCGATCCAGCCCTTGGCCAGCTTGCCGCTCTCCTTGATGGCCCACAGGGCGCCCGGGAAGCCGGCGGCGATCGAGATGAACATCAGGATCGACATTCCGTTGCCGATACCGCGGTCCGTGATCAGCTCGCCGAGCCACATGACGACGGCCGTACCGGCGGTCATAGTGATCACCATGGTGGCGGTGACGAAGATCGACTGGTCCGGGACGATCTCACTGCCGACGGCGCAGCCCTGGAACAGCGCACCGCTGCGGGCGGCGGCCACGATGCCGGTGCCCTGGAGGATGGCCAGCGCGATCGTGAGGTAGCGGGTGTACTGCGTGATCTTGGCCGTGCCGGCCTGGCCCTCCTTCTTGAGGGCTTCCAGACGCGGGATCACCACCGTCAGCAGCTGAAGGATGATGCTCGCGGTGATGTACGGCATGATGCCGAGCGCGAAGATGGTGATCTGGAGCAGCGCGCCGCCGCTGAACATGTTGACGAGGCCGAACAGGCTTCCCTGGTTCTTCGACGCCTGCTCCACACAGATCTGGACGTTCTCGTAGCTGACGCCCGGCACCGGGACATGGGCCCCGACCCGGAACAGCACGATGATGCCGAGCGTGAAGAGCAGCTTCTTGCGCAGGTCGGGCGTCTTGAACGCCCGGGCGAACGCGGTGAGCACGGTGCCTCCTGCGACCCCCGCGCAAAGCGTCAGAGGTGACGGTCTTGAGGTTCGACGAATACGTATGGGTCAAGCAGCGAGAGCCGCGCGGTATGCCCGTGGGGCGGCCCTTGCGGCCCTGATTCCCCCTACCGGAGTAGCGGGGAGGGCAGTGCGGGAGTCACACCCCCGGTGAATACAGTGACAACGCTGGTCACCTTACCTGCGAGTGTGCCCCCCTTGGAACGACCAACCGGGGATGCCCCGTTTGGGAGGCATCCCCGGAAGGTGTTCAGGCCATCGGCTCGTCAGACGAGCTCGGTGACGGTGCCGCCCGCGGCGGCGATCTTCTCCTTGGCGGAACCGGAGACGGCGTCAACCGTCACCTGGAGCGCCACGGAGACCTCGCCCTGGCCAAGGACCTTGACGAGCTGGTTCTTGCGCACCGCACCCTTGGCGACCAGGTCGGCCACCGTGACCTCGCCACCCTGCGGGTAGAGCGCGGCCAGCTTGTCCAGGTTCACGACCTGGTACTCGGTGCGGAAGGGGTTCTTGAAGCCCTTCAGCTTCGGGAGGCGCATGTGGAGGGGCATCTGCCCACCCTCGAAGCGCTCCGGAACCTGGTAACGGGCCTTCGTACCCTTGGTACCACGACCGGCCGTCTTACCCTTGGACGCCTCACCACGACCCACACGGGTCTTGGCGGTCTTGGCGCCGGGGGCGGGACGGAGGTTGTGGATCTTCAGCGGGTTCTGCTCCGCCATGATCAGTCGACCTCCTCGACCGTCACGAGGTGGCGGACGGTGTGCACCATTCCGCGGAACTCGGGGCGGTCCTCCTTGACGACCACGGTGTTGATCCCCTTGAGACCAAGCGACCGCAGCGTGTCACGGTGGTTCTGCTTGCTGCCGATGTACGACTTCGTCTGCGTGATCTGGAGACGGGCCATTACGCACCCGCTCCCGCACGCGCACGAAGCAGAGCCGCGGGGGCGACGTCCTCGAGCGGCAGACCGCGGCGGGCCGCGATCTCCTCGGGACGCTGCAGACCCTTCAGGGCCGCCACGGTCGCATGCACGATGTTGATCGCGTTGTCGGAGCCGAGCGACTTCGACAGGATGTCGTGAACGCCGGCGCACTCGAGCACGGCACGCACCGGGCCACCGGCGATAACACCGGTACCGGGGGAAGCCGGCTTGAGCAGGACGACGCCCGCGGCCTTCTCACCCTGGATCGGGTGCGGGATGGTGCCCTGGATACGGGGGACCTTGAAGAAGTGCTTCTTGGCCTCCTCAACACCCTTGGCGATGGCGGCCGGCACCTCCTTGGCCTTGCCGTAACCGACACCCACGGTGCCGTCACCGTCGCCCACCACGACCAGCGCGGTGAAGCTGAAGCGACGACCACCCTTCACAACCTTGGCGACGCGGTTGATCGCGACAACGCGCTCAACGTACGCGGTCTTCTCGGCGGCAGCAGCGCCGCCGTCACGGCCCTTCCGGTCCCGCCGCTCGCCGCCACCGGCACCGCTTCCGCGGCGCTGGGGTCCAGCCATTGGATTTACCTCTCTCTTTTCCGCTAGCTACGAACGGCTTAGAACTTCAAGCCGGCTTCGCGGGCGGCGTCCGCCAGGGCGGCGATGCGCCCGGCGTACTGGTTGCCGCCACGGTCGAACACGACAGCCTCGACGCCGGCGGCCTTGGCACGCTCGGCCACGAGCTGGCCGACCTGCTTCGCCTTCGCCGACTTGTCGCCTTCGCCGCCGCGGATGGACGAGTCCAGGGTGGACGCCGACGCGAGCGTGTGACCCGCGATGTCGTCGATGACCTGAGCCGTGATGCCGCGGTTGGACCGGGTGACGACCAGACGCGGACGCGCCGGAGTACCCGAGATCTTCTTGCGGATGCGGATGTGGCGACGCTTCAGGGAAGCGCCCTTGTAGGCCTTGCCCTTGGCAATCTTCACGCCGTATGCCATGGCTTACTTACCAGCCTTTCCGACCTTGCGGCGGATGACCTCGCCCGCGTACTTCACGCCCTTGGCCTTGTACGGGTCGGGCTTGCGCAGCTTGCGGATGTTCGCGGCGACCTCGCCGACCTTCTGCTTGTCGATGCCCTCGACCGAGAACTTGGTCGGCGACTCGACCTTGAAGGAGATCCCCTCGGGGGCCTCCACCAGGATCGGGTGGCTGTAGCCGAGCTGGAACTCCAGGTTGGAGCCCTTCGCGGCGACGCGGTAACCGACACCGCTGATCTCGAGCGCCTTGACGTATCCCGTGGTCACACCGGTGATCATGTTGGCCACCAGCGTGCGGGACAGGCCGTGCAGGGCCTTGTTCTGACGCTCGTCGTTGGGGCGGGTGACGTTGAGAACGCCGTCCTCACCCTTCGCGATCTCGATCGGCGCGGCAACGGTGTGGGTCAGGGTGCCCTTGGGGCCCTTCACCTGGACCGTACGGCCGTCGATGGTGACATCCACGCCGGCGGGAACCGGGATGGGGAGCTTGCCGATACGCGACATTGCTATTCCTCCGTTCCCGACTACCAGACGTAGGCGAGGACTTCCCCACCCACGCCCTTCTTCTGCGCCTGCTTGTCGGTGAGCAGACCGTGCGACGTGGAGATGATCGCCACGCCCAGGCCGCCGAGCACCTTCGGCAGGTTGGTGGACTTCGCGTACACCCGGAGACCGGGCTTGGAGATCCGCTTGATGCCCGCGATGGAGCGCTCACGGTTCGGGCCGAACTTCAGCTCGAGGACGAGGTTCTTGCCGACCTCGGCGTCCTCGACCTTCCAGCCCGTGATGAAGCCCTCCTGCTGGAGGATCTCCGCGATGTGCGACTTGATCTTGCTGTGCGGCATCGTCACGGAGTCGTGGTATGCCGAGTTCGCGTTACGCAGACGGGTCAGCATGTCCGCGATCGGATCAGTCATGGTCATGAATTGGCCTTCGGCCTCTCTCGCCGGGGTTTCCTGTATGTGCCATCCCTCTCCCCGCACAGGGGCGGGACGGGTGCGGCACGGGGACCTACGGCGTAGTAAGTCGTATGGGCGACGGGCGCCCAACCCCACAAGCCTACGGCATATGGGGGTGGGCCCCGTCGACCAGTTGCTTACCGAGAGCCTCCGGTAATCCCGAAGTGAGGGATTACCAGGAGCTCTTGGTCACGCCCGGCAGCTCGCCACGGTGAGCCATCTCACGAAGGCACACACGGCACAGGCCGAACTTGCGGTACACGGAGTGCGGACGGCCGCAGCGCTGGCAGCGGGTGTACGCGCGCACACCGAACTTGGGCTTACGAGCAGCCTTGGCAATCAGAGCCTTCTTCGCCATCTCGCTTACGCCTCCTTGAACGGGAAGCCGAGGTGACGGAGAAGGGCACGGCCCTCAGCGTCGTTGGTCGCCGTGGTCACCACGGTGATGTCCATACCCCGGACGCGGTCGATCTTGTCCTGGTCGATCTCGTGGAACATGACCTGCTCCGTGAGACCGAAGGTGTAGTTGCCACGGCCGTCGAACTGCTTGGGGGACAGACCGCGGAAGTCGCGGATGCGCGGCAGCGCGAGCGACAGGGTGCGGTCCAGGAACTCCCACATGCGGTCGCCACGGAGCGTGACGTGGGCACCGATCGGCTGGCCCTCACGCAGCTTGAACTGCGCGATGGACTTGCGGGCCTTGGTGACGGCCGGCTTCTGACCGGTGATCGTGGTGAGGTCCTTGATGGCACCCTCGATCAGCTTGGAGTCGCGGGCGGCGTCGCCCACACCCATGTTGACCACGATCTTGACGAGGCCGGGGACCTGCATGACGTTCTCGTACGAGAACTCCTCACGCAGCTTGCCCGCGATCTCCTCGCGGTACTTCGTCTTGAGACGCGGAGTGGTGGTGGTAGCCATCAGATGTCCTCACCCGTCCGCTTGGCAACGCGAACCTTGTTGCCCTCGTCGTCGAAGCGGTAACCGACGCGGGTCACGACCTTCTTGCCGTCCTTCTCCACGACGAGCTGAACGTTGCTCACGTGGATCGGGGCCTCGGTGGTGACGATGCCGCCGGCCTGCGAGGCACGACCCGGCTGGTTGGCCTTCGTGTGCTTCTTGACCCGGTTGACACCCTCGACCAGGACACGGTCCTCGCGGGGGAAGGCCGCGATGACCTTGCCCTGCTTGCCCTTGTCCTTACCGGTGATGACCTGGACCAGGTCGCCCTTCTTGATCTTCATGCTTACAGCACCTCCGGCGCGAGCGAGATGATCTTCATGAACTTCTTCTCGCGCAGCTCACGGCCCACGGGGCCGAAGATACGGGTGCCGCGAGGGTCGCCGTCGTTCTTCAGAATGACAGCGGCGTTCTCGTCGAAGCGGATGTACGAGCCGTCCTGGCGGCGGCGCTCCTTGACGGTGCGAACGATGACCGCCTTGACGACGTCACCCTTCTTCACGTTGCCACCGGGGATCGCGTCCTTGACGGTGGCGACGATGACGTCACCGATGCCCGCGTAGCGGCGGCCCGAACCACCGAGAACACGGATGCAAAGGATCTCCTTGGCACCAGTGTTGTCGGCGACGCGAAGCCGCGACTCCTGCTGGATCACGTCTATCTCCTGATCGTCTGCCGGTTCCCGGTGGGGGGGCGGGTCCGGACCCCCCCGCGCCCGGGGGGCAGATAGGGTGGGGGGGGGGCCCCCCGGGGGGGCGTCGCCCGCGCCTCCAGCGGGGTGACCCAGGCGGACACGGAGGTGGCGAATGACTTGCCGAG